>NZ_JBHSKS010000006.1:3947-221881 GCF_042657405.1 Algoriphagus aquatilis | reverse complement strand
CATTCCACTTGGCAGATCTTATTGCTGGTAAGTTGCTCCTCAGCAGAGCTTACGTCCTCTTCAAACCTGCACGGGATTCTAAGAAATTTTCTAATTAAAGTCACCAACTATTTTTGACCACATTACCCAAATAAAAAAAGGTCTGGAAAAATCCAGACCTTTTTTACCGTATTGAAAATGGTTTTACTTGTAAAGACCATTAAACAGCATCTTGAACGTGCCATGCGACTGTCCGCGGAACGTGATTTCCGGACCGAAAGCATATAGCCTCCCTTTACCCACTTGGGCTTCAAAAGCAGCCACACCATTTTTCAGGTACTGCTGTCCCCAAGCCCAACCGCTTTTCAATGGAGGCTCAGTACCAAACCAAGCCAAAGGTTTCACTCCTTTTAAACCTGCCTCAGGAGCAAGTTTAAAGACTGGGCTGTTGTTGAATAGCACATGCGCTTTTTCGCCCATTCCAAAATTGATCGCAGCAGAATTATCTACCTGCATCTCGAGCACACTTCCGGGAATGTAGTATTTATCTCCGGTAAGGGACTTTTCTTTACCGTCCACGATTTCCACCAAAGCATCGGTCACGGGCAGCTTGAGGTGAGAAGCCAGTGAAGTCGCAGCACCTACGGTGACGATCTGACCGCCATTTTCCAAGAAAGATTTCAATTGAGGAATAGACTTATCCACGGATAGTCTTCCAAGCATGTGATGGTATTCGGCAGGGATATCCTCCTTCTTTGGCTGACTTCCTGCACCATATCCCCCAACTGCACCGGGCATACCGGGGCCGATAAATAAGATCACATCGTATTTAGCATTGAGATTGCCCCCGTCGATTTCCATTGGGAAGATCTGGGTAAACTCAAAGTGAAACTGCTCCAACATCCATCTCACCCAGCCGGAAGGCATAGAACCACCATAATAATCGTACAAGGCGATTCTGGATGGCTTGACTTCTTTGGCGCCAGAAGGCAACCCTTTTGCTGCCACAGGCTTTACGCCGTAGTTCTTTGCTGCTGCTTCGAGTTGCTTTTTACCCGAGGCCGAAATGTAAAATGACCCTGCTGGAAGTCCCGACACCATAGCTTGAGTTCGGTACACTTTTACATTGGCCTTTAGAAGGTCATTTACAGCCAAGAAAGAATCATTCACTCGAGAGTCAAGCAAATAACCGGAAGCAACAGGGAGGGTTGCAGGATCCGGGGTCAGCAGCTGCCCATAGGCCACTCGTTCAAAAGGTCCGTCAAATCCTTCCATGATTCGGTCTACCTCTACTCCCATTTGATACGCCAAGGTCCATCCGGCGGCATCGTAAGGTCTTACCGGAGGGCCTCCCGGATACAAGAAGTCGTTGGGATGATCCTGTGGCTCAAACATATCTAAGACATGTGGCCGGAATGCTTGGGCTGTTTTGACGATGTAAGATCCTTTTGGGTAGGATTTCCCATTCACAGAAAAGTCTGCTGTGGCTTTGTGAACCAAGACTCCGGATTTGATCAATGCATTAAGAAATTTGATGGCCGTAGGAAAGTCGGCTTGATCAGCGGACAAGATATAGCCTCTTGGATCCCTTTTCGCAGGATTCTTATAGACTGAATCATAAAACTGCACCGGGACTCCTGCTCTAAATCCAAAAAAAGCCGCATCCTCATCGTCCGCCTCTTTCTTCTTTTGGGTAGCATCAAAGGATTTTTGAATGTCTGCGGCGTACTTTGGATAGCGAGTCCACGTATCTGTATTTCCTCGATCGATGGACTTTTTACCCATCAGGTAAAAATTATACAGCAACTCATCCCCATGCCGCACTGCATGATTCAAAATCGCATAGTTCATCGATACAGAATAATCAATCGATGTACGGAATGCCCAAGGGCCAGGAGTCACCGGATAGGGAGTACCGTTGTTTGGAATCAGTCGGTCCGGAACCAAAGGGATAGAATACGGAGAAGGATCACCCACAATCTCCGTCAGGATCCCGATCATATTGTGATAATAAGGTGTGGTTCGCAATCCACCATTCCACCACGTGGAAAAGACAGAACCATCGAGTCGGGTATACCCCGGTTTATCCTCCACATGCAGTCGATTGATCATAGCCGCACCCACCGCATCTAAACTGGTGATAATTAGTGGATCAAAGACATGATTAAACGGATCTCGGTAAGGGGGACCTGCTACCACGGTGCCAGCCGGGCCTGCTTGGTGATGGTTGTAGACAATCTGAGGAAGCCACTCTACATATTGCTGCAGGGAAATATTGGTGGATTCCTTCATGTTGTTCATGTAGAAATCCCGGTTATTATCATGACCTACATACTTCTGATAAAGCACAGGGATATTCTTGTTGCGCTTGGCTTTATCCTCATGCATCATGTACCAGTCAGACATGATTTCCATGCCATCGGGATTGACGTGAACCAAAAGAATGATCACTTCATCCAAAATCCTTAACGTTTCCTCATCATTTTTGGAAGCCAACTGATAGAGCGTCTCGATCAACTGCTGAGCCCCTACTACTTCGTTGGCATGGAGTCCGCCATCGATCCAAACGATGGGTTTTCCCTCTCTGGAAAGTGCCTTGGCCTCAGCTTCGGTGATTTCAGCTCTTCCCAGTTTTTGGGATATTTCCTTGTATCGCTCGAGCTGCGCAAAATTCTTGGGAGCTGTAATGATCAACATGGGTTGTTCCCTTCCAAACTCAGTCTTGCCGATGCTGGTATATTTTACCCGATCTGAAGCTGCATCCACTTTTTTGAAATAAGCTTCTGTTTGGGAAAAGTTTGCAAGCATATATGGATCTCCCACATTAAACCCAAAGTGAGATTTAGGGGTGGGCACACTTTGGGCCAATAGCCAAAGCGGAAGAATCAACAGATTCAACAAGAAAAGGGTGGTTTTTTTCATAAGTATTGTCCTTGAAGGGAATACGCTAAAATAAGGCATTGCTCAACTCAATCAGGTGAAAAAGACGTATCCTTTAGAAAATTTACAGGATCGGAAAAATGAATCAATAAGCAGAAAAACCAAATCAACCCATGGTGGAAAAAGAGTTAGGTCATTTTATCATTTTTTACTTGGAGAGATTGCTGATAGATTAGCCCGTCCTCCAAAAATCATTACTTTTGTTTATCTGTCTTTTCAAGCGTTTCCACCACCAATTCCTGCAAAATCTATGTCCGAGGTAAAAATCTTTGCCGGCACAAACAGCCAAGAACTCGCTCAAAAAATTGCCAAAAGCTATGGCAAAAAGCTGGGTGAAATGACCATGTCGAAATTCAGTGATGGCGAGATGTCTCCGAGTTTTGATGAGTCCATCCGAGGCTGTACCGTCTTTATCATACAGAGCACCAATCCCCCCAGCGACAATTTACTGGAGCTCTGCTTGATGATCGATGCTGCGAAAAGAGCAAGTGCTTATAAGGTCTGTGCGGTCATTCCCTATTTTGGATATGCACGTCAAGATAGAAAAGACAGACCACGAGTTTCAATCGCAGCCAAACTTATTGCCAACATGCTTACCTCGGCGGGCGCGGATCGGATCATGACTTGTGACTTACACGCCGGTCAAATCCAGGGATTTTTTGATATCCCATTGGATCATTTGAATGGTTCTGCTATATTTGCGCCCTATTTGAGCACACTTCGGCTGAAAGACATGATCTTCGCAGCCCCGGATGTGGGAGGTGTGGCAAGGGCGAGATCCTTTGCAAAGCACTTCGAGGTAGAAATGGTCGTCTGTGACAAGCACAGAAAAAGAGCCAACGAGGTAGCATCCATGCAAGTCATCGGCGACGTGGAAGGCAAAGACGTGATTCTCGTAGATGATTTGGTAGATACAGCAGGTACGCTTTGCAAGGCTGCTCAGATCATCATGGAAAAAGGAGCAAATTCTGTAAGGGCCATCGTTACGCATGGAGTACTTTCAGGAAAAGCTTATGAAAACATTGAAAATTCTGTTTTGGAAGAACTTGTCGTGACCGACACACTTTCTCTCAAGCAGCAATCTTCGAAAATTAGAGTACTGACCGTTGCTGAGTTGTTTGGCAAAGCCATACACGCCGTCACAGGACACACATCGATCAGTTCATTATTTATTTAAGAACCAATTTTAAATACAAATACATATGAGAACACTAGAGATTATAGGGTTTAAAAGAGCAAATCTCGACAGTGCCGCTTTGAACGAAATCAGAGATTCCGGTAATGTACCCTGTGTAGTTTATGGTCCAGGTATCCCTGAGCAAGTTCATTTCTATTCCCCAGCGATCCTTTTCCGCGACTTGATCTATACCCCAGATGTTCACTTGGTTGAGTTGAACATCGAAGGCAGAATCATCAAAGCCGTATTGAAGGAAGCACAATTCCACCCAGTAAGTGAAACCTTGCTTCACGCAGATTTCATGGCTTACACGGAAGACAAAGCAATCAAATTCGAAATTCCTGTGAAAATCGAAGGTAGCTCTCCAGGTATGGCAAAAGGTGGTAAAATGGAATTTAAGACCAGAAGATTGAAAGTAAAAGGTTTGGCTAAAAACCTTCCTGACTTCATCGTGGCTGATATTTCCAACCTTGATCTTGGAAAATCTTTCAAGGTAGGTGAATTGAAGGCTGAAGGATATGAAATCCTTACTTCTCCAAATGTGTCTATCGTGACTATTGGTATTCCAAGAGCGCTCAGAGGCAAGAAAGGAGAATAATCCTGACTCCGAAATCAACAAATCCTGCCCAGCAATGAGCAGGATTTTTTGTTTAACACTAGATCGAATCCAGACCTGTCAGGTTTTTGAAACCTGACAGGTCTAATCAACCCTTATAGCTTCAGCATGAAATACCTTATTGTAGGATTGGGAAATATAGGTCCGGAGTACGAACTCACCCGCCACAACATCGGCTTTTTGACACTAGACCGCTTGGCTGATAAGGAAGGTGTGACCTGGAAAAGCGAGCGCTTGGCTTTTAAATCCGAAATCAAACATAAAGGCCGATCCCTGCATTTGATCAAGCCAACCACCTACATGAACCTGAGCGGAAAGGCTGTCAACTACTGGATGAAGGAACTCGCTATCCCAAAAGAAAACTTACTTGTCTTGGTGGATGACATGGCCATTCCTTTTGCCAAGCTTCGAATGAGGGCCAAAGGAAGTGCTGCGGGGCACAACGGATTAAAGAATATCGAAGAACTGTGCGGTGGACAAGACTACCCCAGACTTCGGATGGGAATTGGTGACAATTTCCCAAAAGGACGGCAAGTAGAATATGTTTTGGGGAGATTCACTCAGCAGGAATTTGACGAACTGCCTTCCATGATGGATAAAGCCATAGACATGGTTTATGGCTTTTGCACAGCGGGAATCGCACAAACCATGACACAATACAACGACTGAAATGAAGGGAGATTTGGATTTGACCAATTCTCCCTCTTTCTTTGTGACACTTCAGGCAACTGATTTATAAAGAAGAGGCGAGAGACTAGGCTCGATGACCCTCTGGCAACCATCCCTGCCAAGGAGAAAGGTGCCAAGTCCTACCCAAAGCGGGAACTATAAATTGGCGAGATTCAACTCTACCCCACTTTCTGGTTCGGTTTTCTTCTTTGGGGAAATTCTTTTTCAGTTTCCAAGTACCCAATAGCATTCAAACCGACCAAACCCATGTCTCATTTCGAAACCGATGCCATCCGCATCCAGCGCCGATCCGATCTCAAAGAACACTCCTCACCCATTTTCATCACTTCCAGCTTTACCTTTGAATCCGCCGAGGAAGCACGGGCGATGTTTGCAGACGAGATTCAAGGCAATATCTACTCCCGCTATTCCAATCCAAATTCTTCCGATTTGATCGAAAAGGTCTGCCGCGCGGAAGGTACCGAAGACGGAATCGCGACAGCTTCAGGAATGGCTGCCATGTTTGGAAGCATTGCTTCACTCCTACAGCAAGGAGATCACATTTTGGCTTCCCGATCACTTTTTGGATCGACTCATCAATTGCTAACCCGAGTATTTCCAAAGTGGGGTATTACTTCTACTTATGGAGACATTTCGGATTGCCAAAATTGGGACAAGCTGGTGCAGCCTAACACCAAAATGCTATTTTTGGAAACCCCTTCCAATCCGGGCCTGGAAATTATCGATTTGGAATGGGCAGGAAAGTTTGCGGCGGCACACAACCTGATCCTCGTGGTAGACAATTGCTTTGCCACGCCTTACCTGCAGCAACCTGCTAAATGGGGGGCACACATCGTCACCCACAGTGCCACCAAGTATATCGATGGACAAGGCAGAGTTTTGGGCGGCCTGATTTTGGGGAAAAAAGATCTGATCAAAGAGGTGCAGTTTTTCACCCGCCATACTGGACCATCGATCTCACCATTTAATGCCTGGATTTTATCCAAGAGCATGGAAACGCTAGCGGTAAGGATGGACAGACACTGCGAAAATGCCCTAAAAATCGCCCAATATTTTGAAGGAAATCCTGAACTAGATGCAGTTCGCTATCCATTTCTCAAGTCTCATCCACAGCACGACCTGGCTTTGAAACAAATGAAAGCTGGAGGCGGGATAATTACCCTAACACTGAAAGGTGGTTTGGCCCGCGCACAGCGCTTCATCGATCAGCTACAAATGATTTCCATCACTCCAAATTTAGGAGACAGCCGCAGCATCATTACGCATCCTGCATCGACTACTCATAGCAAACTTTCTCCTGAAGAACGTGCACAAGTGGGAATCAGCGACGGACTGGTACGGCTTTCTGTAGGATTGGAGCATTACGAAGACATCTTAAAGGATGTCGAAAGAGCCATCGAAAAATCAAAATAAGCTCGAACCAAAAACGCCCCGAAATTTCGGGGCGTTTTTGGTTTTACCAGGTGGTATGTTTGAGAGAGGGAAAGGCCCGAATTACATCACTGAGACTGATCTGCCCGACCAGTTGCCCATTTTTCAATACAGGAAATCTTCGGATCTGATACTCCAAAAACTTTTGAGCAGCATCAAAAAGTGTCATATCCGGAGACAACGTCATCACATCCCGAGTCATTAACTCATGCACTTTAGCGGGAAAACGGACGGTATTGGTATATTTTCCTTTGATAATCTCCCTAAGGCAATCCACCTCAGAGATAATCCCAATCAATGCTCCACCTTCGTCCACGACAGGTGCACCGGAAATTTTCCGCTTGGTCAAGGCTTCCATCACCTGATCGATCGTATCATCAGGCCCAAAAGTCACCAACTTCGATGTCATGTGGTCTCTCACCAAAATAGGCTGAGCCGGGGTCTTAGGCTCCACCACTTTTACCCCTTGAAAACTTTTTACCATAGTTTTTCCCCTTAGAGATAAAAGAAGCTACTGATTTTCAATGAAAAATGAAAAAATAGAGCCAAATATTCCGAATATTAAATTATTAATTTGGATGAAATAGATAATTACAGAATTTTATTTCAATTGATTCCTCAAAACTACAAAGGGTCTCCATTGTTTGGTAGGTGCCTGATAGAGCTGGTCGAAAGCAAATGTCCCCACAATCAAATCCTCATCTCCATCCTTGTCCAGGTCCCCCTTGGTTAACGTCAGCCAATGATCTTCCAATTGCTCTTTCAAGACAAAAGGGAGGAAGGAATCAGGCTTTTCCTGTTTGAAATAAATCAAGTTTTGATGAGGTTTTTGATTTCGATCGGGAAAAAAAGCAATGGCCACCACATCCATTTTCCCATCCTGGTCAAAATCTCCCACTTCCAATCCAGTCGCTCCATGCATGGGATAAAACCATTTTTCCTCAAATTCACCTGAGTTATCGCGTTCAAAAATTCGGACACCATGGTAATTTTTCAGGATTTGACTCTGATCCGCATTGTCACCATTGACCAATATGAGTTCAGCTTTCCCGTCGCCATTCATGTCTTCAAATCTAAAATCGCTTGATCCAAAGGCAGGCTGAAAACTGACTAATTGCTTTTCCTTAAACTTCCCACCGCCCGTATTTTCAAACAAAACCAATCCCTCTTTTGCTTGAGTCATTAAGACTAGGATATCCAAATCTCCATCCCCATCGTAATCCACTGCCATCGAACGCCTTGCTCCGGGATCCTTTTTGAGAATCACCTCTTGAAAAGCTGTATCCTTGCTCAGATGAAGACTTAATTTACCTAGGTGATTACCAAATTGGGAGATGACATAATCCGGCTTACCATCGCCATTCCAATCAGCCACTTCCACATGGACAGGTCGCATGAGTTTTTCAAATACTGGCTGTGACTTCCAAGCACCATCATTTTTTACAAAAGTAGAAACTGAACCAATCGAATCATTGGCGGGGTCCATCAATCCCATGGTGAGTAACTCAAAAGATTGATCCTCCTTCCAACGGATTTCTACCGGTGCGACTGCAGTGGGGATGGAATCAAGCTGTGAAAATTGATTGGCAGGGTCGAGTTCAAACAATGCCCTAAACCGATGGCCCAACCACAACTTTCCTGTTTTGGGATGGACACGGAGCATGGTCGTCAAGCTTGACCTGACAAAGGGAAAATTAGGCACCTCCAAATTGAACCCCGGAATCCCCACTCGCGGGGCAACCTTGGACTCTTGAGGAAGTGGCATATCCGGAGCATTTTCCAAATAATAAGATTGGAGCTTTTCCCATTTTTCACGGGTTATGAAAGGGATTTTAGAATAAATTCCATCCGGCACCCCTTCATCTTCAGGTAGCGAAGTACCAAAATCCTCCTCCAAGTACAATCCCATGCGCTTGCGCATATCTGGAAGAACTTTTTCCCAGGTGGTTCTATCTAAAACTTCAGGCTCAGGCATCACATGGCACGAAGCACAATAACCCCTCGCCAATTGCTCGCCCGAAAGGTCAAGATCGGATTGAGAAAGCTGATACAAACTTGGTGGAGGCTGCTTTCGCTCTGCGATCTGACCGCAGGCGCTTACCATTAGCATTCCAACCCAAAAACCCCACAATCTTTTCATCTGTATTTACAACACGGTTTTAAATCCTTGTACCAATACAGGATCAATCCCAAAATGTTTGGAATAATCCAAAGGAGCAGAAGAAAATGAAAGATCAGGATTGATAAATTGATTTTCAGAAACCTTGGCCAATTTACAGGAAGCGTGGACTTCCTTCAATAAACCTGTCGCTCTTAGGATAGGCACATGTTCAGCCTTTGTTCCTCCTCCCGGCATGATGATGATCCTATCTTTGGCTTTTGCCAAAAGTTGGGTCACCATGTCCAATCCTTCTGTTAGGGAGTTTTTTCCACCCGAAGTCAAAATCCGATCGAATCCCAAGTCAATGATTTTTTCCAATGAGTCAGACAAATCAGCCGATGCATCAAATGCTCGGTGAAACGTGCAAGGTTTGGCCCCTGTAGCTCTTTTCAGAAATTCATTTGCCTTCTGATCCACATTTCCTTTTTCATCCAATACTCCAAATACAAAACCATCCGCACCCATTTCTCCCAAAATCTGAATGTCCTGTTTCATGACCAACAGCTCTTTTTGGGAATAAACAAAATCTCCTCCTCTTGGACGGATCATCACAAAAACAGGGATATCGACTTCGCTTTTCAAAAAACGAAGCATCCCTGCACTTGGAGTCTCTCCACCCTCAGGAAAATTGGCACAAAGTTCCAATCGATCAATCCCTTGTTCTGCCGCCTCCAAGGCTCCTTGTAGGTTGAAAACCGGCGCTTCCAGTAAAATCTTACTCATGGTTTGAAGTGACTGTTTGCGTCGATGAGGATATTTCCTGACTCAGTGGCTTTGGCAAAGTTAAAACCCGGATGAACGGCATAGGCGCCTACCTCTCCGTATTTGTTGATCGCCAAAAATCCAGCTTGAATGTCTTTTACGTTTTTTGTCTTTGAAACCAATCGCTTGACAGCTTCTTCGCAGGCCTCCTGTGGCGATCTGCCCTGACGCATCAGTTCCACGATCAGGAAGCTACCACAAATCCGGATAATCGTCTCTCCCAAACCGGTGGCAGTCGCCGCACCGACTTCATCATCCACATACAACCCTGCTCCGATGATGGGGCTGTCCCCTACCCTTCCGTGCATTTTATAAGCCAATCCACTGGTAGTACAGCTGCCCGCCAATTTACCATTGGCATCAATACCGATCATACCGATCGTATCGTGATTCTCAATATTGATAATGGGTTTGTATTGACTGGTGACTTTCCATTTGTCGTATTCGATTTGGGCTTTTGGACTGAGCACCTCCTCCTCCAACGGGAAACCCTGAGCAATCGCAAATTGTCTGGCACCCTCTCCCACCAACATGACGTGGGGTGTTTTTTCCATCACCGCCCTTGCCAAAGATATGGGATGCTTAATTTGCCGGACAAAAGCAACCGATCCACAGGACCCATCTCCCGTCATGATGGAAGCGTCAAGTGTGGTAATTCCCTCACGGTCGGGAAGACCCTGAAGACCCACAGAGAGGTTATCCATATCCAATTCGGTATTTCTTACTCCCGCCTCCACTGCATCCAGGATACTGCCCGTTTCCTTCAGCTTGGCCCAAGCGTCTGCATTGGCAGGTACACCGTGATTCCAAGTTGATAGGATTAAAGGCTTCTCTCCGTTCGGTGATTTTTGATCACTTGTCTGAGCGCAGGAAGCTGCCACTCCGGGTAAAAATAAAGCAGATCCGAGGAGGGATTGCTTGATAAACTTTCTTCTTTGAGACATGAAACGTATTTTAGAATCGAGGAGTCAAATTATCAATTTTGGCTAATATAACCCTTCCCGCACGTCCAAATCTCCGAATAAATCCATGAGACCCTATATCCTGAAAGAAGCCAATTGGAAAGATCTGAAAACGTTCCGCTATGAACTCGCCATCTTGCCTTGGGGTGCCACCGAAGCACACAATTACCACATGCCTTACGGTACGGACGTATTTGAAGCTGACGCAATCGCTGCCGAAGGTGCCAGAAAAGCCTGGGAAAAAGGCAGTAAAGTCGTGGTTCTTCCTACCATTCCTTTTGGGGTAAATACGGGACAGTCTGACATCTACTTGGATATGAACATCTATCCGAGCACCCAACTCATCATTCTGAAGGACATCATAGAAGTGCTGAATCGTCAGGGACTGAAAAAACTCTTGATCTTGAATAGCCATGGTGGGAACAACTTCCAACCCATGCTGCGCGAACTAGGTCTAAACTATCCTGACATGATGCTTTTTACCTGCAATTGGTACCAAGCCTTGGACAAGAGTCTTTACTTTGAAGAAGCCGGAGATCATGCCGATGAGATGGAGACTGCCCTGATTCAATACCTGCATCCTGAATTAATCCTACCGGTAGCAGAGGCTGGTGACGGAGAGGAGAAAAAGTCAGTGATCCGAGGTATTCGTGAAAAATGGGCTTGGGCGGAACGAAAATGGTCTCAAGTCACAGAAGACACCGGAATTGGCAATCCGAAAAAAGCAACGCCTGAGAAAGGAAAACGATACTTTGAAGATGTCACTGACAAGGTAGCTGACCTCATCAGTGACATTTGTGATGCTAAACCAGGAGAACTTTACAAGTAATTATTCCATGCTGAAAATGGTGAGTGGAATCATCTCTCCCTTGTAAGTAATCATCAAGGCTGATTTCACCCCTTCTGGCAAATGAATGGATCGGCTGGATTGCGAACCAAAACCTGCCCCAAAGGTCGCATCCACGCGTTGCATTCGTCCATCACTCAGTTCCAACAAAATGGCCATCGCCTCAGTAGGAGGTGTGATGGACTTAAGCTTTGTTCTTTGAGGCTGAAACGCCAAGAGTTTCCCGCGATTTTGGGAAGCCAAATAAATCGCCGAACCATCAAAGGCCGTCACTTTGACCAATGCTTTTGCATCACCAGGCACCATGAAGCCGCTTTCTCGAGTGCTTATGGGTTTAAAATTACCTTTTCCATCCCCCAAGAGCATCCAACCTATAGCTGCATCCAATCGGCCAATGAAGATCTCATTGCCGTAATCATTGCCAACCATCATCACATCCGTGAATCCATCCCCATTAAAATCGTCAGCTACCATGCCATTCATCGGTGCTATCTGAGCGATGGTGGGAAGCTCGTGAACTTTAAATTTGGCATCCCCAAGATTCTCGACCCAAACCGAACGGTCAAAATTTCCGGTCAGGATTTGTGCACCTTGTTTTTCCTCTTCGGTGAAAAAAGTAGCCTCCGTACTTTGTGCAAAGTATTTATAGCGATCAAATTTCCTTCTGAACATCGGACTTTGTCCGGTAAGGTCATCCCAAAAATGACTTGGAAAAGATTGGAAATTACCTCCGATTTTCTCCTTGTAGTAGGCAAAAGTTACCGGATCAATGGAGCCATTGGCATCAAAATCCTTGGCATAAATTTTCAAAGGACGATCAAAAGACGGATGGTGAGGGTTATTTGCCCCCATATTTCCTACCATCCAATCTGTATCTCCATCCTGATCGAAGTCTGCAGTCACTATTGAGTTCCACCAACCCAGGTAATTTTCCAAACCGGTGTTCTGAGCTTTTTCAAAGCGATCTCCCCTATTCAGAAAAACAGTCACCGGCATCAATTCACCAACTACCACCAAGTCGACCTTTCCGTCGGTATTGACATCAGACCACACCGCGTCGGTAATCATTCCCAGATTTTCAATTTCAGGAAGCCATTGCTTGGTACCATCGGCCAAGTTTCCCTGATTATTTTTCAGGAAAAAGCTTTTCTCAGGAAGAGGGAATTTTCCTACCGGTGTACGACCACCTACAAAAAGATCCATAAATCCATCTCCGTCCACATCCGCCCCTCGCACCACGCTTCCATTGGCTTGAACCAAAGAGAAATTCTTATCCAAGGTGAAATTGCCTTTTCCATCATTTAGGTAAATTCTATCCTGATATTCAGGAGCATCAGGCGCAAACTCGGCACTTCCACTCACCAGATAGAGGTCCAAATCCCCATCATTTTCAAGATCAAAAGACAGAATACCCACTTCCTCAAAGGCTGAATTTTCTCCTGGCAACAACTCTTTTTGGGTAAACGAGCCATCTTGATTTTGAGAAAACCAAACTGGGGAAAACCCAGCTGCAGAACCGATGATTACATCTTCCCTTCCATCCCCGTTAATATCTCCAACTGAGAGTACTGGGCCATATTGGGAGAGTTTGTGAGGTAAGGTTCGCTGGATATTGTAGTCAATTTTGTCCGTTTCCTGATGAATGTATTGAATACCCAAGGAGTCAGACACCTCGGCTAATAAAGGAGCAATTACATCCTGATTCCAGACAGCCAAATTACCGGCACCTACTTTTGCATCTTGGTAGGCAACCTCTATCACTTGGTTCACGGCTACTTTGGACAACTTTTGCTCTTTCCCATCCGGCCAAATAACATGAAGCTCTTCCACGGCACTCAGGGAATCCAAACCAAAATGAATGATGGATTCGGTGGAAGACATGTACCCCCTCACCACCTGCATTTCTTGAAACAGAAACTCACCTGTTGGAGTCTTAGCCCAGACTTTAGCGCCTAATCCCTCCGGATTTAGCTTGGGACCTTTAAGTTTGATCCTTAAAAATGCGGGAGCTTTTTTATTTTCATTCAACTTATTTTCAAAGACAAAAGCTGGATCATTGATATTATTGACCACATAATCCAAATCCCCATCTAAGTCCAAATCAGCCAATACTGCACCGTTGGAAAAAGAAGGTTGATTTAATCCCCAGGCATCCCCGGAGTCTTCAAACTTCAAATCACCTAGATTTCGGTAAGAGTAATTGGGAATTTTCACAATCGGAATAGAATCCAAAAGCTGCCTTACCGAAGCGATACTTCCTACATCTGCCCGGTAATTGGCAAAATCTTTATCGGTGATATCACGTGGAAAACCATTGGTAATCAACAGGTCCCTTTTCCCATCATTATCCACATCGGCAAATAAGGGAGCCCAACTCCAGTCTGTCTGATAAACTCCAGCCACCATACCTACTTCACTAAAAGGAACACCTGGTCCATTGTTGAGATGGACCATGTTTCTCACATGCTGATACTCGTATCCAAACTGCTCATTGTTGATATACGTCTGATAGACATTTTTACCGATTGTGGTCTTTTTCCGATAACTATCTTCTCCAAGCATGTCAATGGTAATCAGATCCGGCATTCCATCATTGTTGAAATCTGCCAAATCGGATCCCATAGAAAACTGGCTTTGGTGCTTTAGGAATTCCTTGGTCTTATTCGAAAAAGTACCGTTTTGATTATTGATGTAGAGGATATCATTAGTGATGTAATCATTGCTCACATGGATATCAGGCCAGCCGTCATTGTTTACATCACCGATGGCAAGACCAAGTCCGAATCCTTCGTAGGTAATACCTGCCTCCAGGGTCACATTGGTAAAGGTGCCGTCCCCATTGTTTCTGTAGAACGCATCATTATTCACCGCAGAACCATCCGAGATTTTTGTTCGGAAATTGGTAGGCTTAGCGATGACTTGCTCATTATTCAAGACATATAAATCCAAGTCTCCGTCCAAGTCATAATCCAAAAAGGCAGCCCCCATAGAATTTCCCGGATCTGCGATGCCATATTGATCAGCCATTTCTTGGAAAGTCACATTGCCATCAGCATCCTTCCCCTGATTTACAAAAAGAAGATTATTGCGCTCCCCAGGGCCCTTTTTCATAGCAGTGGCCACATAAATATCAGGAAGTCCATCCAAATTGATATCCACAATCACGCTTCCTGTACACCATTTATCAGGAGCCATTACACCAGCTACTTCAGAGGCATCCTTAAATTTAAATTCTCCCTGATTGAGATAAAGACGATTGGGAACTTGGTTACCTGTGAAGAAAAGGTCCTGAAAGCCATTTTGGTCAAAATCAGCAACTGCTACTCCGCCGCCATTAAAAATGTATTCATCCGTAAGGATGTTGAAACTATCAGACTCTGTAATCAAATTATTAAAATCTATTCCTGTATCCTCAGGTGATTTTAATTCAAAAAGAGTATCACTTTTTTGGCAACTAATCAACACTAAAAGAGATACAATAATCAGGAAATTAAATGGGGTCTTCATAGGAAAATGAATGGATTTTGGGTGAAGAAAATTAGCACTTTCCACCATCCAAATGAAAGAAAACATGGAATAAAAAGCCCCAAAACAAAAAAGAGAAGGCCTTTCGACCTTCTCTTAATAATTAATTCGGTTTAGATTAGAAACCTGGGTTTTGAATCAAAATATCCTTACCCACTAGGTCAATCTGATCCTGAGGAATTGGAACCCACTTATATTTTTCTGTGTACTTAGCACCACCAAGGGCAGAAGCCAATTTCACACCATCATAAGCGAAATAGTAATCCAATTCAGCCTGAGCAGTACCCCAACGCTGAAGATCGTAGAATCTGTGACCTTCCATACCCAACTCAAGAAGACGTTCCATACGTACAGCTGCCTGTGCAGTAGCTTTTACGGTCCAAGGAGCATCATACGTCTTGATGTCGTAGTTAGCAGCGTTAGAACCGTCTCCTCTCTTTACTGGAGAATTGATTGCTCTAGTTCTGATTCTGTTCACATATTCTCTAGCTTTTTCCAAGCTACCTACTTCGATTTCAGCTTCAGCTGCCAACAATAAGATGTCTGCAAAACGGATAATCATGAAATTGATACCGGTATAGCCAGGAGTCCAAGAAGAGTTATCTTGGAAAGTTCCTGCTTCTGATTTAGCATACACATACTTCTTAGGAGAGTAAGGACCTGCATTAGGCTGGTTACGGATCCAAGCTTGACCTGGGTGATCCATCCAATCCAAATAAGGGATACCTCTACGACCTACAGTGTGATCCAAACGAGGATCAAGTGGACCTGCATCCGGTGTGAAAGCCGCACCTGAAGCAATTCCCATATCATTCTTCACTTCATTAGCAGCACTGTTGTAAGTTCTGTCAAGTAGTGGAAGACCGTCTTTTGTACGGAAGGCATTTACGAATGTGAAGCTTGGCTGGAAGAATCCGCAACAGTTACCAGGACCAGCAGGACCGGTATTGTATGGGAAGTTCAAGTCAAATTCCGGGTTAGCATTGTTCACAGAACCCGTATTTGCTGCTGCTTGGTAAGCCCAAACAGACTCCTGATGGTTGTCATTCTTACCACGGAACATGTCGTCATAGTAAGGAACCAAACCATACTTCAAACCATTGGAAGTAACACCATTTGCAATTACGTCATCAAACAAGGCTTTTGCTTTAGCAAACTCTTTGGTGTACATATACACCTTGCCTAAGTAAGCTTTAGCAGCCCAAGCGTTAACACGGCCTACCTGTGGCTGTGTAGCAGGAAGATTTTTGACAGCATAGTCAAGGTCAGCAATGATAAAAGGCCATAGGTCTTTGTCATTCTTCACTGCCTCTAATCCACTACCATAATCCACTGTCTCGTCCACATAAGGAGTTCTGTTGTAATCACGAGCCAACTCAAAGTAGAAATGCGCTCTTAGGAATCTTGCCTGAGAAGTAAGTCTGATCTTATCAGCTGGCGTAACATCTGCACCAGCCTTTGTTAAAAGCCTCAAGACATTGTTTGCTCTTGCAATACCTTCGTAACAAACGTTATACTTGGAACCCATTTCACCACCAGCAGCATCATTTTCGAATCGCTGGATAGGGTTAATGGTCGTGAAGTCACCGGGGTCAGTACCTTTATTTGCCTCTCCCCCTCTGATGCTCCCCCAAACCCAGTTGGAAGGAGACCCTAATCTGTTTCCGCGACCGTTTACCTGAGAATACGCCGCGATCAAAGAGGCATCAATACCAGCCAATGAAGAAAGCTGATTTTCTGACAACTGACCAACCGGCGGAATTTCCAAGAATTCATCGCTACAACTCACTGCTACCATCATCGCTGTAGATGCTAGTAGGGCACCGATTTTTAATTTAAAATTGTTCATTTGTTTAATCTATTATAGTGTCTATAACTCGATTCAAATTATGTTGTTTGGCTTAGAAGCTCAAATTTAGACCGAAAGTCCAACCTCTAGTAACCGGATAGTTACCTACGTCGATACCGAAAGTCAAGTCGGCATCACCACCTACCGCAGGATCTAGACCTTCATACTTGGTCAATGTAAACAGGTTGTTTACAGATGCAAATACTCTGGCTCTCTCCATTTTCAACTTCTGAAGAACACTTGCAGGAGCAGAATAGCCTAAAGTCAAGTTCTGAAGTCTCAAATAAGAACCATCTTCCACATAGAAAGAGTTTGCTACGTTAGAAGTTGAGAAGTTGGAAACTCTTTCAACAACTGGGATTTTAGCATCCAAATTTTGAGGAGTCCAAGCATCATATAGTCTTCTTGAGATTGCAGCACCTTCAAAGGTCTGGAAGAAATCAGTAAACCAACGAGACTGGTTCCAGATTTCGTTACCGATAGAAGTGTACAAATAAGCTGACAAATCAAAGCCTTTGTAACCCAAAGTGAAGTTCATACCTCCGGTAAAATCAGGAACTGGATTACCCAAGAACACACGGTCATCTGGAGTAATTCTTCCATCACCATTTACATCTTCAAACTTGAAACGGCCAGGAGCTGCTCCGTCTTGAACTGCATGAGATCTTACATCTTCTGCACTGCTAAATAGACCCAAGGTCTTAAAGCCGAAGAATGAAGAAAGAGGTTGACCTACTGCATTTCGGATAGGCTGGATACCACGGTAAGATGGGTTAACGGAAGTAATAAAGCTCAAACCAGGAGAAAGGGCAACAATTTCATTCTTCAAAGTAGAACCTGTTACGGTCAACTCATAAGTCAAATCGCTAGTAAAATTACCTCTTGTAGTTACCAAAAGGTCCAAACCTCTATTCAACATTTCACCAATGTTTACTGCAGGAGCAGCAGCATTAGAACCAGCTGTCAAAGGAATTGGAACGGTGAACAACAAGTCTTTGGTGTCTTTTCTCCACCAGTCAAAGATCACATCCAAGCGACCATTAAAGAAAGTACCGTCAAAACCTACGTTTTGGGTTACAGCAGTTTCCCAACGGGCGTTAGGGTTACCGATACGTGATCTTCTGAAACCAATTACAGCACCAGAGTTAGAACCGGTGATGTCGTAAGATGAAGCACCGATGTTACCTGCAAATAGAGAGTACTGGTTCAATGGATCAACGTTGTTTGAGTTACCCATTTCACCGTAACCACCTCGGATTTTCAAATCGTCAATCCAAGTCTGGCTCTGCAAGAATGATTCAGATGAAATTCTCCAAGCTGCAGAGAACGCAGGGAATACACCATATCTTGAGTTTTCACCAAATCGAGAAGAACCGTCACGACGAACTACAGCACTTACGATGTACTTGTCATTGAAGGTATACTTCAATTGACCAAAGTAAGAGTTGAAGTTAACCCCTTTGAATAAAGAGGAGTTTACTTGACGAGTACTTACTGGAAGGTTTGTGATTGTAATGAAATCAGGGTCTGTTGAGAATGGATTTTGACCAACTGCGTTGATATTTCTACCCACACCTGAGTTCAAAGCTTCCTGACCACCCAAGAAGTTGAAATCATGCTTACCGATTTTCTTCTTGTAATTGACAGTATTGGTAAATGTCCAACCGAAGCTAAATCCAGCACCTTCACCGTAACCAAACGCTGAGTTGTTTTCAGAGTTTTCGTACTGCAATCTTGAATAATCCCAGAAATAGAAGTTGTTGTATTGTCCACCAATTGAGGTTCTGAAGGTCAAATCATCAATGATGTCCCACTCACCATATACGTTACCAAACGCGTTAGCATTAAAGTTTCTGTTGTTCAATTGACCGTCACGGCTCGCTACAGGGTTTCTTGGGTTGTTGAAACCTCTAGATGCTGTACCTGCATAGCCACCAAACTCGTCATATACTGGAATGATGGATGGCATACGGAATGCCTGAAGGATGTCGTTTTCGTCATCAGATACACCTCTACCGCCTGTACCACCTTGCTGACCCAATACTTGTCTGTAAGTAGCCTGGAAGTTTTGACCGATTCTGATTCTTTTGGTTACATCAAATTCAGAGTTAGCTCTTAATGAATATCTTCTGAATTGGTTACCAATCATAATACCTGCTTGCTCTTGCATACCAAGACCGATGTAGAATCTTGAAGTTTCAGAACCACCGTTGAATCCGATTGAATGTCTGTGCAATGGAGCTGTTCTAGTCAAGGCAGCATACCAATCCGTACCTTCTCCGGTCATTGCTCTGGTCAATTGACGTACTGTACCTCTTGTAGGGTCAACATTGTACCATTCTCTTTGCTGATCGATCTGAGCCTGAGTCAAAGGCCCTGGCTGACCTGAAGCCACACCAAAAGCACCTGTCTGTGGATTTCTGGTGATCAAGCTTAGGTAATAAGGCATCACAGGAGTTGCACCAGTTCCGAATTGTGGGTGACCATAGGATGGAGCGCGGTTTTGAAGGGCAGCTGTATTTTTCTCAGCCAACCAAGTCAAGTCAGCATACTCCTGAGGATTGGTCATATCCAAACCTGTTCCAGGATCTGTAAAACCATACATACCGTTGTAATCCACTCTCATCTTCTTGTCACGTGCACCACGCTTGGTTGTATAAACGATTACACCGTTAGCTGCACGAGCACCGTAGATAGAAGCAGCAGCCGCATCTTTCAATACAGTGGTAGACTCGATATCATCCGGGTTCAAGAAGTCGGTCGAAGCAGTTGGCAAACCGTCCACGATGTACAAAGGTTCGTTACCGCCGAAGGCACCGAAACCACGAACACGAATAATGGAAGATGTACCTGGCTGACCGTTGGTAATTACAGTAACACCAGAAACACGACCCTGAAGGGTTTGCTCTACGTTACCGGTAGGAATTACAGTCAAATCTTTAGGGTTTACTGTGGCGATCGCACCGGTAGTTTCTCTTCTAGAGTCGATAGAGTAACCGGTTACAACCAATTCAGTAAGGGTTCTTTCATCCGGCTTCATGGAAACGTTGATCACGCTTCTAGGACCTACTACTTGTTCAACAGCAGCATAGCCAATGAAAGAGAAGACCAAAGTAGCTTGGTCATTTGGGACACTGAGGGAATACTTTCCATCAATATCGGTGGCAGTACCGGTAGTGGTTCCCTTCACAAGGATAGACACACCCGGAAGGCCCAAACCGAACTCATCCAGAACCGTACCTGTTACCGTTTTCTGCGCATAGGCAGACGAAACAGATAGGACTAAGAGCGTAAGGCACACACTTAGAATTTTGTAAACATTTTTCATATACATAGATAGATTGGGTAACAAGATTAATCTCAAAAACTTGTTTGTTAATTGATTATGCAATCGTTTGCGATTATTCTTAAAATAATTGCAATAGGGAAGAGCTTCAATTTTACACTTTCTATTGCGACTATACCTGGTCAGACTGACCTGCGAACTAAATAACCTGTAGGCTTGAGTGCATCGGATGATGCTAGGAGAGAGTAGGAATTGACTTAGTCAAGTTTAATCATAGGCTAGAATTTTGGGTTTAATTGTCGTTTCTCAACCGTCAATGTTAAATAATCTAAAAGAAAAATCAAATTTTCTCCGATAAATAAAATTTTGAGATCGGCACCTTTCTGCAAAATAAATGTCCAGAAATACCTCAAAAAGGCTTAATAATTAAGGTTTCATGGTTTTTCTTGGAATTTTAATGAATTGATCCTCTGCGAAAAATTGAATTTTTTTAGCATTTTTTTAATAATTCTCTAATAGAAATCTAATTTGATTTCAATTCATTGAAAAAGCTTGGATCCTTCATCAATTCATCAAAAATTGGATCATTTACTAGTTTTTCAAGCAGGGAGGAATTGTAAGAAATGGCTTTTTTCAGCTGTATAACCGCTATTTCTGCTTGTCCAGATTGAACTGCGATCATTGCCAATCCATAATACCCAAATCCAAATTCTCTTCCTTGAATAACTGATTCTTCAAAAAATTGTGTGGCTTTTATGTAATCATTTAGCATATAATAAGCTAAGCCTTTATTGAATAAGTCTTTTGGATCTTTGGTAGGAAAATCAAATCTCAAAGTTGCCAGTTTATAATCTCCGCGCTGCACGTCCAAAGCTCCTCTCAGCATTTCATTTGAATGGATAAAATCCGGATTTTTAGAGAGCACAGAAGCTTCGGACAATTTCTTGTAGGCTTCCCAATACTCACCTTTCAATGCCAAAATCTGCCCTAAATTATGGAGTGAATAGGCATTGGACTCTATTCGGTAGGCTTGATTCAAAAGTCGCTCTGCTTCTTCCCAAAGTATTTCCTTGGATCCAATATCCAATGTACGCTGTGCTTGCCGCATCCTAACCACCGCCATATTATTATAAGGTATAGCAGATCTGTAAAACTCTGTCATTTTAGAATAGATCAATGCTTTTTCATCCAGACTTTGACTTGATTCCGCTGCCAAAGCCCACTCTGCAAATGTCAGTCTATTCACACCAGAATTTCCTGACATTGCTTCCCTTAACCGATTTGTTTGTTCTAGGTTGAGACCTTGAGCCGGTTTAGCAGTTATCTCTACCTTTGCTGCACGTAATTTTGGAAACAGGTCGCCGGCAAGTTGATTGTATCCTGGAAGTTTTTTTATCCTTTCTCCCTTTTCCAAGAAAGACTCATTATTGAGCAAAATCTCATATAACTCATCTTTCCTCTGCGTGGATATTCCTTGATATTCTTTCAGCAAAAGCCTCAAGTCAAACCAGTCATTCCATCTCGATTCTATTTTCATCACACTGGAAGGAATCTCAGGAAATCTTTGGAGCAAATTCTTTTGAGCTACTTGAGCTCTCATGTTTCCCAGCTGACTATTTCTTCCTTCCGCTTGTTCGGGTGATTGAATTCCGGTGATTTTTACTTGAAGGATAGTGGGATTCTTCTTGATAAAATCTCCGATCCGTTTAAAAGTATCGAGATTTTCTGCACCCGCCTTCAATACAGAAGTACCTGGATTAAAAATCAATTCGAATTCCTGTCTATTTTCAAGCTCACGGTCTATCCCACCTGTCAGTTGGTATAATCCTACTTGAGGAATGGGTTCATTGGGATAAACTTCTCCGAATTTGACCATCAACTGAGGTGAAATGATTCCCTTTCCTAAAATTTTTGATTCAGTAGGAGTAGTTGTTCCTTTTTTTCCTTGGAAAAATTCAAGCTCTAAGAATGCACCTTGCATCCAAGATTCATATTTCACCGAAAATTTCTTCTCGTAAGTAAAATTGGCAACCTGTTTGACAATGGGTAATTCTCCAAACTCAATAGCACCTCCACTTGAATATAGCGTAAGTGTCAATCTTGGGTTTCTAGGTATCAAAACAGATTCTACCGGAATAGAGCCTTTGATGGTGAATCGAATTGAATCACCTTCCAACTTGAGTTTTGTTGGAATCATGTTAGCATCGGATAAAAATCGATTGGTAGAGCCAGTTCGATTTTCCTGACCGTAACCAGCTAGGGATAGCATTAGAAAGAATGATATCCCGTAAAACATTCTGAGGATCAAAGCGATTATAGAATTCAAACTCTTTTTTTTATAATTTCGAAACGACTTAATCACCACAAATCATGGAAAAACTTAAACTATTCTTCGAAGAAAGAGCATTCGGTGTTTGTTCCCGACTTGGAGAAAAGCTCAATTTCCCGATTGACAGCATTAGACTATTCTTTATATATACTTCATTTATCACCATGGGATCACCTATCGTACTCTATGTATCCATGGCAATGATGATGAAAATCCGAAAGTATTTCAGAAAGATGAATAATCCTGTGCTTTTTGATTAAAGGTCAGAGAATTTCCTTTTTCCCAAGACCTTGACGTTAAAAAATAGAAGATTGCAAGGTCCTGATCCAATAGGAACTTGAACTTCAAGACTTTTTTGAGCATACCTCAACCCTATCGACTTAAAAAAATCAAAGTACCCTTTCCAAACAGCGGCAGCAAAGTCATACTTCCCTGACAATAAGTATCCCACGCTCGCCAATGATTCCAAAAAAAGCTTTACGAGGAAAACCCATAAAAATCTAGCTAGACTAGTATTTTTGAAAATCATGCTTAAGCTGTTTCGAATATTCAGGTAGAGTTTTTTTCCACTTCCTCTATCCAGAGTAGCTCCCCCCTGATGATACACGGTGACCTCACCGAGGTAACCAATCTTTCTTCTTGCTCTCCTCAGCCTCCAGCATAAATCGATCTCCTCCATGTGAGCAAAAAAATGCCCGTCAAATCCCTCTTGATCAAAAAAGTCATTTGCATCTATTGCCATACATGCGCCCGAAGCCCAGTCTACAGGAATAGAATCATTATATTGACCTTGATCTCTTTCAAGAATATCCCACATTCTTCCCCTACAATAAGGATAGGCGAATGCGTCTAAAAATCCTCCTCCCGCACCTGCATAATCAAACAAGCTTTTGTCTTTCCATGATAAAATCTTGGGCTGAACAGCAGCATAATCGGTGTTTTTATTCAAAAAACCGATCAGTTTCGAATCCCATCCTTGAGTCACCTCCACATCGGAATTTAATAGGATAAAATACGAATACTTGCCCCTCAGCTCCTCCAATCCCCAATTGTAACCTCCGGTAAATCCAAAGTTTGCCTTCAATTTGATTAGCGAAACTTGAGGATAATTAACCTCCAAAAATTCCAATGAAGAATCTGTACTGGCATTGTCAATAACCCAAATGTCATACACACTGAATGCTATGACCGATGGCAAAAAGGTAGATAAAACCTTTTCGCCATTATAATTAAGTATGACTATGGCACAGGATTTCATAGATAATGGATCTCAATTTTGGATTTGGCAAGTCAACACAAGTATTCTAGCTGCATTGACTATTTTCAAATCATAGGATTACCCGAAAAGATTGCCTAAATCCATGCCAGGAATCGAAGGAATCATACCTTCAGTAGCTGCCTTCATTTCTGTTTTGATCTTTTGCTCAATAGCCTCCATAGCCTTGTTGGTAGCAGCTGCAATCAAGTCTGTCAACATCTCTTTATCCTGAGGATTGAGCAAGGAATCATCCATCTGAATCTTTAGGATCTTTCGTTCTCCATTGACAAACACTTTTACCAAGCCTGCACCGGACTCGCCCTCAGCTGTTAGATGAACTAGCTTGGCTTGCGCTTCTTTTATTTTTGCTTGGGCCTCTTTGACTTTGCCCATCATTCCCATGAAATCAAACATACCTTTCGATTTTTATTACTGACAAATATATCACGATAAATAGAGTCTGTAGGAGGTTACAAACAATACTTTATTTTGCTATTGAAAAATTTTCAACCAAAAAATTCACCCTAATAGTTTTCATAGAAATATTTTAGGCAACTCTCAGAATACTTATTCTGTATAAAAGATTAATAAACCTAATTGCCATGAAAACTATCACACAGCTTGAAAAGGAACAAATTGCTCAGTTGACCTTTGGGAAAAGGGAGGTTTTGGAAAATCCGGATGAAAGAAAAGCAAGAATGGCTGACCTACACCGAGCTCAAACTTTAGGGAATTTACTTCAAACCAAAGTAAAGCTGATTTTTGAAACAGCCGATAGACAAGTATTCCAAGTTGAGACTACAGTTTGGGCGGTAGGTCAAGAGTTCGTGTCCCTCAAAGGAGGAATTTACCTTCCTATCCAATCCATTCTTCAAGTTGATTAACCCAAAAGCGCCAAAGCTTCTTCAATAGTCAAAGTCTCTTGAGTTCCAGTCGCTAGGTTTTTGACAGAAAGCGTTCCCGTACTGATTTCATTATCACCGCAAATCCCCACAAAGGGGATTTCTTTTTTAGAAGCAAATTCAAGTTGCTTTTTGATTTTGGCCACTTCAGGATAGACTTCTGATTTGATGCCGGTCTTTCGAAAACTGTTTAGGACCGAAAGGGCATAATCGAGTCCCTTTTGATCGAAATGAGCCAATAGCAATTTTGTCCCGTTGACCCTGTCGCCAGGAAAAAGATTCAACTCGTCCATCACATCATACAAGCGATCTACCCCAAAAGAAAATCCAACACCCGATACTCCAGGTAATCCAAAAACACCTGTAAGATTATCATATCGACCTCCACCGCTCACCGAACCAATAGAGACTCCATAAACTTTGACTTCAAAAATGGCTCCGGTATAATATGATAGCCCTCTTGCCAGCATGATATCGAACTCTACATGTGCAAGGTCTTCACCCATTTTTTCCAATAGTGAAAAAACTTCCTCCAACTCCTCTACTCCCTTCAAACCTGTCGGAGAATCTTTGAGAAATACCTTTAGAAATTCAATTTTTCCCTTAAGGTCTGTTTCCAGATTGACCAGTGGAGACAGGTTCTGAATGGAAGCCGCCTCGAAACCCCTTTGGATCAGTTCTTCTTGCACTTTTTCCCATCCAACCTTATCGAGCTTGTCAATTGCTACACAGAGTGGGCCTTCTTTGCCGGGTTCGCCGATTGCTTCAGCTATCCCGGTAAGAATCTTTCGATTATTGATTTTAATGCCATAGGAAGTCAAACCCAATTTGGAAAATACCCTACGGATCATCAGGATAATCTCTGACTCACACACGAGACTATCCGTCCCAACCACATCTGCGTCGCATTGATAAAATTCTCGGTACCTGCCTTTTTGAGGTCGATCAGCTCTCCACACCGGCTGTATTTGGTAGCGCTTAAAAGGAAAGGTGAGTTCGTTTCGGTTCATCACCACGTATCGTGCAAATGGTACCGTAAGGTCATAGCGCAAGCCTTTTTCTGACACTTTGGACAAAACCCCTGATGGGCCTTTTTCCAAATCGCCAGGGGTTACATCCTTTGTAAATTCACCGCTATTGAGGATTTTGAATAAGAGCTGATCTCCTTCTTCCCCGTATTTACCAGTCAATGTGCTTAGATTTTCCATTGCAGGAGTCTCCAATTGCTGGTATCCAAAAAGTTGAAAGGTATCTCTGATTGTATCGAGAATGTAATTCCTTCGGAACATCTGAACCGGTCCAAAATCACGGGTACCTTTGGGAAGACTAGGCTTTTGCATGGGGTTTTGAATAAATGGATGGCCAAATTTATCCAAAAATCCCAGAACCACGGGTTTCAACTCGCATTACCCTCAGAATAAAGTCTCAAGATTAGTAGGCAGAAAAGAAATGTTTACTTACTTTTGCGACTCGTTTCGAATTTAAAAATTTAAACATATAAGGCCATGGGCGTAACTACTCTTAAAAGAAAGCTGAAAAGAAAAAGACAAGGTCAAACTGAGCGCGTGATCAAAATCAAGCAGTTGAGCGCTAAGCCTGTGATCAAAAATATAGATGTGGAAGCTATCAAAGCTTCTTTCTCTAAATAATCCAGATTAAGAAAACTAATGGATAGCGGCCCAAAGCCGCTATTTTTTTGAATTATCCTAAGTAAGAAATAAACTCTTTTTGATTAAGCGCCGATTGCCCCTCTTTTGCCCAACTCCACTACCCTGAGATTAGTGACTTTACCCTCACTCAAATCAAAAAGTAACAGGGTACGAATCGGGTGAAAGCCCTGCTGTCCTACAGCTCCGGGATTCATGTAAAGACAATGAAGCTCCCGATCTAATTCTACCTTGCAGATGTGCGAATGGCCGCATACAAATACCTGAGCCTTGCTGCTTTTGATACGCTCTTTGACTCCCTTGGCATACCGGGGTGGTTTTCCTCCGATGTGGGTCATGAGTATTTTAACCCCTTCTACTTCAAATTCAAGCCACTCCGGCAGAATCTCCTGCACCGCAGCATCATCAATATTCCCATAAACCCCCCGCAACATTTTACCCTTCGGTAAAAGATCCAAAATTGAAACGTCCCCAACATCACCCGCATGCCATACTTCATCCACTTCTTTGAGGTGCTCTATCGTTTTGTGATCTAAGTAACTGTGTGAATCCGAAATCAATCCGATTTTTAGAGGCATTTTGAGTTGAAAGCTTGTAAATTTTGGACTCAATTAGCCGTTAGTTTATCCAAAAACCAAATACTTCATGAAAATCAAGATTTCTCTTTTCCTAGCCATGGTATTGATCAGCTTGGGCAGCTTTGCTCAAACCGTAAAGAAGGACTCCATTCAAGTACTGACCATCCAACAGTTTGAAAAAATGTCAGGCAAGAAGAAAACCATGGTGGTCGATGTACGCACCCCTGAGGAAGTCGCTGAGGGGCACCTTGCAGGGGCATTAAACATCAATTTCCTAGGGGAAAATTTCGCTAAAGAGATCCAAAACCTCGATAAGAAAAAAACCTATCTACTCTATTGCCGTTCGGGCAGCAGAACAAGAAGAGCTGCTGACTTGATGCAAAAGTCGGGTTTCAAGAATGTGTACATGCTCGAAGGAGGCATAACTGCTTGGAAAGAAGCCGGAAAACCCACTGAAAAATGAGTACAATCCAATCCATCAATCCTTGGACTGGAGAACTTTTAAAAGAATTGTCGCCCACCAGCCCTAAGGAACTTGAACAGAAACTGAATACGGCCCAAAAGACATTTGAAGACTGGAAGTGGGTATCCCTAGCTGAAAAAGCGGCATTGATGCATGTCGCAGCTAGGATTTTGCGTGAAAAAAAAGAAGATTTTTCCCGAATCATTTCCCTAGAAATGGGAAAAGTAATCAAAGAATCAAGAGCGGAAGTAGAAAAGTGCGCTTGGGTATGCGACTTCTATGCTGGAAAAGCCGCTGAATTTTTAATCCCAGAAGAGCTAAATCTACCGGATGGAAAAAAGGCAAAAGTTATTTACCAGCCACTTGGGGCAATTTTAGCCATCATGCCTTGGAATTTTCCTTTTTGGCAGGTGTTCAGATTTGCAGCACCTACCCTGATGGCTGGCAATGTTGGGCTACTTAAGCACGCTTCCAATGTCCCCCAATGCGCATTAGCCATTGAATCGGTATTTGAAGAAGCAGGTTTTCCAATAGGAACCTTTCAGAGTTTACTGATTGATTCACCTACTACGCTTGAACTCTTAAAGGATGATCGGGTGAAAGCTGTTTCACTGACTGGCAGCGAAAAAGCAGGTGCTGCTGTGGCATCAGTAGCAGGAGCTCAGATCAAAAAATCCCTATTGGAATTGGGAGGAAGCGACCCATTTATTGTCCTGCGCGATGCAGATGTGCCTACTGCGGCAGAAACTGCTGCCAAAGCGAGGATGATCAATTTTGGCCAAAGCTGCATAGCTGCCAAGCGATTTATCGTGGAAGAGCATGTCTACGAGGAGTTTTTGGAGATTTTTACCCAAAAAATCATGGGGATGAAACAAGGGAACCCTTTGGACGAATCCTCGGATTATGCCTGTATGGCACGACCCGATCTGGCTCAAGAGCTTTATAATCAAGTAGAAAAGTCTAAATTGATGGGAGCCAAGGTGATTTTGGGTGGAATGAAGCCAAATTCCGAATCAGCTCAATTTTCACCAACGATTTTGACGGACATCCCGGCCTCAGCCCCAGCATTTTCTGAGGAAACATTCGGACCTGTTGCATCTATCTTCAAAGTCAAAAATGAAGAGGAAGCACTATCTCTTGCCAATGCTACCGAATTTGGGCTTGGAGCCTCACTCTGGACAAGTGATCTCGAAAAGGGAGAGAAATTGGCTTCACGCATCGAAAGTGGCGCTGTATTTCTCAATGCCATGGTGGCATCGCACCCAGCTCTTCCCTTTGGAGGGATCAAAAAATCAGGGTTTGGGAGGGAATTGAGCCGTCAAGGAATCTTGGAGTTTGTCAACCACAAAACCGTTTACTTGGGATAAACACCTTCTGGGACAAAGAACACGGTAATCTTTGCAAATGCCCGATTCCTTTCTATTTTTACGAGCCAAAATTTTGTCTTAAAGCAATGAGAGAAATACAATTCCGGGAAGCCTTGAGAGAGGCCATGTCCGAGGAAATGAGACGCGATAAAAACGTCTTTTTGATGGGTGAAGAAGTGGCCGAATACAATGGCGCCTACAAAGTATCCCAAGGAATGCTGGATGAGTTCGGACCTGAAAGAGTGTACGACACCCCAATTGCCGAATTAGGTTTTGCTGGATTGGGAGTGGGTGCCG
This sequence comes from Algoriphagus aquatilis, assembly GCF_042657405.1. NCBI lineage: Bacteria > Pseudomonadati > Bacteroidota > Cytophagia > Cytophagales > Cyclobacteriaceae > Algoriphagus > Algoriphagus aquatilis. The sequence continues at coordinate 192,795 of NZ_JBHSKS010000006.1, read as the reverse complement.
CGATGAACGGGCTCAAGCCAATCATTGAATTCATGACCTTCAATTTCTCTCTGGTTGCGATCGATCAGATCATTAACTCAGCAGCCAAAATGTATGCGATGTCGGGCGGAGCTTATTCTGTGCCGATCGTTTTCCGTGGACCCACTGGAAATGCTGGTCAATTGGGAGCCACCCACTCTTCCAACTTTGAAAACTGGTTTGCAAACACTCCAGGACTAAAAGTAATCGTTCCATCAAACCCTTACGACGCAAAAGGCCTGCTTAAATCAGCTATCCGTGACCCAGATCCTGTTATTTTCATGGAGTCTGAATTGATGTATTCTGACAAAGGCCCAGTACCGGAAGGTGAATATTTATTACCTATAGGCGTAGCCGATATCAAGCGAAAAGGAACTGACGTGACCGTGATCTCCTTCGGAAAAATGATGAAAGTAGCTCTCGAAGCTGCCGAAGAAATGGCTAAGCAAGGAGTATCCTGCGAAGTCATTGACTTGAGAACGGTAAGACCTATTGACTATGCCACCTGCGTGGAATCCTTGAAAAAAACCAATCGAGTGGTAGTGGTTGAAGAAGCAAACCCAATCGCGGGCATTTCTTCAGAACTTGCCTACCACTTCCAAAGGCATGCATTTGACTACCTCGATGCACCTGTCATCCGTGTAAACTCCATGGATATCCCATTGAGCTATGCTCCTTCCTACATAGATGTGACTATCCCAAATGTCAGCAGGACAGTAAAGGCAATTAAAAAAGTAATGTATAAGTCTTAATTGACGGACCAAAAAAAAGCCTGGCCACAAGCCAGGCTTTTTTTATGGTAACCCCTAATCTATTTGCAGCTTTGACTTTTTCATAGACATTAGGTTTAAAGCGGTAAGCTTTTTTTTTACGTTTTAATACAAAAAACCCGAACTCATTAAGTCCGGGTTTTTCGTCACCCAATCTATCTAATTAAAATTTCTTTCAAGTATTGGAAGAAGTAGGCTTTTCAAAAATTATCTGTTTCGGACAGGCCCACCACCCTGTTGGTTTTCACCTTGTCCGCCGTTTTCACCTTCCTTCAAATCATCGTTATTGATTGATTTTCTTCTCCTTGGGGCTTGATCCAAACTCATTTTTCCAATTCTATAGGTAAAGTTTATTTTGAAATTCATGTTTTGGATTCTATTCGTGCTGTTTTGCATGATGGTAGGAGTCACGATTTCATTTCTGATCACAAATTCTTTCATCAGGAAGTTTTCAGCACCAAATCCCAATGATCCTCTTTTCTCTTTCAGCTGCTTGTTGAAGTTCAACCCATAGGCTGCAAAGCCGCCGGAAGTTCCCTGAAGCTGAACCTGTCTACCTCTTGCGAAAGAGAAAACCTGAATTTGCCAATCTTTGGGAAGCGTGTAATTGCCGAACATTCTTCCACTGACTACCCAACCTTCATTCTGTGCAGCAAATTGAGGGTTAGTCAATCCATTGTCCAACATAGAGTAGTATAAATCCATGCCTCCATTAAGAGAAAGCTTGTTGTTGATGTTTACATTGAAAAACAGGTTGGTACCCAATGCCTGCTCTCGGCCGATGTTTTCGAAACTGGTAAAAATGATCCCATCATTTCTTACATCTCGGATTGCCTGGATGGAACCTGTGGTGTTCCTGTAGAATCCGGTGAAATTCAAGGTCGTTCCTTTGATAAAGGTGCTGTAACCCAATTCATAATTGTCTGTCAACTCAGGATCCAAAGTCGGATTACCTTGAGAAAGCTGCTGTGGATTGGATGCCTCAATGTTGGGATTCAAGAATCTCAAAGAAGGTCTTTGAATCCTTCTGTTGTAAGCAGCTTTGATCATGTTGCCGTTTTTGAGCTTTCTACTGGCATTCAAACTTGGCACCAAGGTTCCATAAGAAGGGATTTCAGCTTCAAACTCAGTTTTGAAATCCGCATTGATCGTGGTGTATTCGTATCTCAATCCCGGCTTCAAGGTATAGTTTTTCAAAAACTGAAGGGTGTATGATAAATATCCCGCAGTCACATTTTGATCGTAGCTAAACTCATTGCTCAAGGTAGGATCTTCCAATTCTACAAAAGCACCATTTGCACCTTGCGCTTGGAAATAGGCAAAATCAGAGTAGGCTTTTCTAAGGATATTTTTCGCACCATATTCGATGATTTGAGTTCCCTTTTGATCTACTGGAGTCACATAATCCACCTGAACCGTAAATTCTTCGTTCTTGCTTGGGTTAATGTTTTTCAATCTGGAGAGAATATCCTCCATGTCATCTTCAAACAAGGTATTGGTAAATGAATTCTCTCTGTTATTTAGGGAGTAAAGGGTAAGGAAGCTCAATTCTTTTCCTCGCTTTTCAAAGGTCTTGGTGTAGTTCAAGCTTACATCTACCGAATTGGAATTATCAAGTGTATTGATTTCACGATTCTGCTGAGCTCTTAATACATCGTTAAGGAAACTTTGAGTCATGAAGTTCTCCTGCCAGTTTTGGGAGTTACGGATACCAAAGTTTACCGCACCGGTGATGAAATTGTACTTGTCAATCTCGTAATCTACGCCGAAGTTGTATCGACCGAAGATCTCTTGACGCTTGGTATCTGCCGATTGTACGGTTCGTGTAATAGTACCATTAGCACTATTGGTGATCTGCTGGTTTTCAAAACTTCCAAGAATATTGTATCCGGATCTGCCGAATCCTCCCAAAGAAAAGCCCATTTTGCCTTTTCTGGCACTTCCCTGCAATCCAAGGTTAGAACCTCTAAGTCCAGCCCCTGAGTTGATATTCAAGGTCATACCCTGAAGATTGTTTTTCTTAGTCACGATATTGATCACGCCGGAAGTACCCTCCGCATCAAATCGTGCAGATGGAGAAGTAATCACTTCCACTGCTTTGATTTCATCAGCAGGAATCTGTCTTAAAGCATCTGCAATCGAAGATGCTGCAATCGCAGACGGTCTGTTGTCGATGAGCACCAGGATATTGGCACTCCCTCTCATGGACACATTTCCATCCAGATCCACCGATAGCATTGGCACCCTTCTCAAGACATCCGTGGCGTCACCACCGGCAGTGGTTTTATCATTTTCTGCTTTGTAGATGGTACGGTCCACACGTTCTTCGATGAGTTCACGCTGTCCCTGTACCGTCACTTCCTGCAACGCAACCCCTTCATCTGACATAGCGATCTCCCCAAGATTGATATCAGACTCTACAGAATTCACATTTACCGTTCTTTTTACAGTTTCATAGCCAAGAAAGGAAAGTTGTAATTCGTATGTCCCAGTGGTAAATCCAGTGATATAAAACACTCCTTCACCATCTGCCACGGCTCCTGCTGTGGAAACATCTGAACCCGCCTTATAGAGTGCTGCTGTAGCATATCCTACCGGTTGACCGGTTTTGAGATCTTTGGCCACCCCGATGATACGGGTGGGTTCTTTTTTCTCTGGAGTTTGTTGAGCTTGGGAAACACCAAAGCTAAAAAAGCTGAAGAGCGTTACTAGATAAATTAATTTTTTCATGGTTTAGTTTTCAAATGAGGGCACTTGCCTATTCGATACCCCAAAGTTGACCGCATTGTTGCGCCATAAAAAATGTAATAGACCAGTAAGGTGCATTCATCGACAAATACCCCAAATGCAGGGGTCAAGAAGTCTATTCTTCTAATTATCTGCCTTTATAGGCCAAATCATCCTTTTCATGGATGGGATCAGATTATTGGTAGATTTGATTTGAGGCGAAAAAGTAAATTCGCTTAGTTTGGTCATTGTAAATCAAGCGCATGCCCTCACTCACCCCCAAAAAGAACCTTTCTATATTGGTACACATCCTTGGCTGGATCATGCTTTGCGTGGTGTTACTGATCCTTTCTCCCCTTTCCTGGCGAATGGGAGAGGTTGCCCTGCCGGTGCAATTTTGGTGGAAGCAAATTTTCTTGATCTCACTTCTGATCACCATTTTTTACACCAATTCTGGAGTAATTGTCCCTCGTATTCTGCTAAAAGGAAAAAACTACCTATACATCTTAGTCATTCTGGCCGGTGCAGTACTGTTCTATTTGATGATCGTGTACTTCGAACAGTTTTCACTCTATTCGGAAAAAATGCATCAGGTATTTAATCCCGATCGGCCTTTCAACCCAAACAAGCGATGGGTTCCAGGAGATGTATTTCAGCTGTTGCTTTACCTGATTTCGATCGGTCTCAGTACTTCCGTTTCCTTGGTTGAAAAATGGCAAAAAGATGAAGCTATCCGTCGCGAGCTGGACCGTCAGCGGATCGATACCGAACTTTCGTACCTCAAAGCCCAAATCAATCCACACTTTTTCTTTAACACCCTGAATAACATCTACGCACTCACCAATCTGGATGTTAGCAAAGCCCAGGAAGCCTTGCTCAAACTCTCCCGGATGATGCGCTATGTACTCTATGAAAACCAGAAAAATGAAACACTTCTGAGCAAAGAGGTAAAGTTTATTGAGGATTACATGGAGCTGATGAAAATGCGACTTTCGCACAAAGTCAAACTCAACATCCAGATCGATGAACCAAAAGACGATTTGGTTATTGCTCCGATGCTGTTTTTACCATTTTTGGAAAACTGCTTCAAGCATGGTATTAGCTCTCAGCAGGAAAGCGAAATCCTGATCAAAATGGAAATCATGGGGGAAACAGTGTTTTTTGAAACCAAGAACCACATCTTCCCCATCAATCCGGACAGCCCCGAAGCCAAAGAAAACGGAATCGGACTGGTCAACACCAAACGAAGACTCAGTCTCCTCTACCCTGAAAAACACCGGCTAAAATTTGGTAAAGACGAATCCACTAACCAGTATTGGGTAAATCTTACCATCAATCTGGCATGAAAATCAAATGTGTCGCCATCGATGATGAGCCTCTCGCGCTCGAGCTGCTGACCAAATTTATCCAGCAAACCGCCTTCCTTGAGTTGGTAGGTAAATTCTCCAATGCCATCGAAGCCCTTGGATTTATCAATCAAAACGAGGTTCAGCTGGTCTTCATGGATATCCAAATGCCTGATCTCTCGGGGATGGAACTGGCAAGAATCCTAGACGGAAAAAAAAACTCGGACAAGACCCGTATCATCTTTTGTACCGCCTACCATCAGTTTGCGATCGAAGGATACAAAGTGGATGCCTTGGATTACCTGCTCAAGCCCTACAGCTACGAGGACTTCCTCAATGCAGCTACCAAGGCTTACCAGTATTTTGACCGGATCCTCAATCAGGAAAGCGCCAAACCAGTACTTGAATCCAGCACGCAGCCGGAATATATTTTTCTAAAAGTCGAGTACCAACTCGTCAAAGTGATGCTGCGGGACATTACCCATGTGGAAGCCTACAAGGACTACGTGAAAGTGCACCTCAAATCAAAGCCCAACCCACTATTGTCCTTGACGAGTATGAAAAACATGGAGGAATTGCTTCCATCAGACAAATTCATGCGCGTGCATCGCTCCTTTATCGTGGCGCTCGACCATATTGACTCCGTATCCAAAAACGTGATCCAAATCGGCAACCATCAGATCGCCGTCGGTGACAATTACAAAGATCCTTTCTTGGAGTTTTTGAGTAGGTGGATAAGTTGAGTCAGTAGGAAGTTGGAAGTGGTCAGTCTCAGTGGGCAGGTCGTTAAAAGTATGAACGCTGAATTGAGAAGGCTAAAAAACAGATCTACTCCGAATTTTAATTCCCAACCTTTTAGCTTTCAGAATTTAATGTGAAGTGCAAAAGATCGCTTCATCTCAGGTGTGCCCTCCAAAAAAAACTTTGGCTTTGAGTTTTGCTCCTCTCGATGACGATAGATTCGACCACTGTGACTGATCACTGCTTACTTTTTCGGCTTTCTCACTTTATCTTTCTGACTTCCAATGCTGCACTGCGACTGAACACTGAACACTTTCTACTGATCACTACCTTTATCCTATGACCAATTCCCAAAAAACCTTTATGCGCCAAGCCATCGACTTGGCAAAAAACGGGATGCTCGCCGGCAATGGTGGCCCATTTGGCTGTGTGATCGTCAAAGACGGAGCGATCATCGGTCAAGGCTCCAACATGGTCCTAAGAACAAACGATCCCACCGCCCACGCCGAAGTCGTCGCCATTCGGGAGGCCTGCAAAAATCTGAACCACTTCCAACTCGAAGGCTGCGAAGTTTACACTTCCTGCGAACCCTGTCCCATGTGTTTGGGGGCAATTTTTTGGGCAAGACCAGCCAAAGTATACTACGCTTGCACCAAAGAAGACGCTGCCGATGCGGGATTTGACGATGAGTTTATCTATCAGGAAATTGAAATCACACCTGAAAAGCGGCAGATTCCGATGATTGCTTTGATGCGGGAGGAAAGTTTAAAAGCTTTCGAGCTGTGGAAAGAAAAGGGAGATAAGACGCTGTATTGAAGTTGGGGAGTAAGGAAGTTGGGGAGTGGATAAAAAAGTCAGAAAGCTAAAATACCAAAGGAGTCCTGACAAAACCCTCACTTTCTTACTGCTTCGATGAAAAAAGAAAAAAAACCAGCCATTTCTGACTGGTTTTTTTAGACAGAAGCCCACAGCAAAATAGCCTTACTTCAGCGTACAAATAAGCAACAAAGGCGTATTTTGATTTATTGGGGTTTTAAGTTTTTTAGACAGGGCCTGGATTTGAGAAACCGACATCCGCTCAAGCTTTTCTTGGTTTATAGTGAAAATCAATTCTTCTCCTTTCCCCTTTCCAATTAGTAAAAGATCTACCCCCACATCACCAATTTTTATGGTATGGAAGGTCTTGGTTTCCCCTGTACTTTTTTCAATAATGGATTTCAAAAAATCTCCCTTACGAAACGAGCCTAAATAGTACGATAAAACATAGAATTTACTTGTTTCCTCCAAAAGGAATGAATGAACCTTTTTATTCTCGTCATTCTGGATCAAATCAAACATTCGATTTTGATCGTTTGCGACTTGTTTTAATTCCGACTCGGTAATCGAAAAACCCTGAAAATCAACAAACAAATCCTCTTTTCTGGTTAAAAATCTGTCATAGCGTTCTATTTTATTACCAAGAGGATAAACCACAGAAATCTGCTCGTTCAAAACAGACATGGATCGATCATTCCCAAATCCAAGATCCTCAAACTCTTTTTCAATTGGGACTTTAAATTCAAATTCATTAGATAAAATATCATAGGTTAAAAACTTATACCCCGAGCTCCCACTGGTTTGAAAAAGTATTTCATTCCCACTTAAAAACGAAAAGGAAAGCAACGTAAACGCAACTTCTTTTTTAATTGGAATCTCCCTCGAAAAGGCAAAAGATTCGGAATACACGATCATCTTCCTTGATTTCCTATCCAAAATAAAAATCTCATTGCTTTCAGGGTTTACCTTGAAGTCCCAGATTTCCAGATACTCACCCGGACCTTCTCCCAGCGAATGAATTACAGGCTTAAAAACTCCTTTGGAACTTACCAATCCAACCTGCTGTCTTTTGCCATCCAAGATTAAATAACCTTCTTCATATGGGATGAATCTGTAGACTGCCAATGGTAATTCTTCTCCGGAAAGATTCAAGGGCTTTGCCTTTGAAAAGACATCTTCAAATCTGATTGTTTGAGATTTGGGCAAAACTGTTATCGTATTGGCCTTTATGCTTGGGTCGATTGATTTGCATCCCAAAGAAAAAAGGAGGACAAAAAAGACTAAGTTTCTCATTTACGATCTAAAATAATTTCTTGCCAAAAACCATCACCTAAAAACTTCTCAAAATGTAAAATTTATGGCAAAAAAACAACCCAGTCATTTCTAACTGGGCCCTTTAAATCCGAAATCGAAAATCCAAAATCGAAAATCGACTTACCTTCTTCCCATTCCCGGAGGCACCATTCGGCCCAAAGCCTGCTTGGCGCCACCCATCTTGTTCATCTGCTTCATTAGCTTGCGCATGTCGTCAAACTGCTTCATGAGGTTGTTGACTTCGGTGATCGTCCTGCCCGAACCGTCAGCAATGCGCTTTCTTCGACGTCCATCGATGATGTCCGGATTCTGACGCTCCTTTGGAGTCATACTGCGGATGATCGCTTCGATTGGCTTGAACGAGTCATCATCAATATCCAAGCCTTTCATCGCTTTGCCCATTCCAGGAATCATTCCGATCAGGTCCTTGATGTTACCCATCTTTTTCACCTGCTCGAGCTGAGAAAGGAAATCGTCAAAGTTGAAGTTGTTCTGACGGATTTTGGCGTTGATTCGCTTCGCTTCGTCCTCATCAAAAGACTGCTGGGCTCGCTCCACGAGGGAGATCACGTCACCCATGCCGAGGATCCGCTGCGCCATACGATCTGGATGGAAGACGTCCAGATTTTCCATCTTTTCACCTGTGGAGATGAATTTGATCGGCTTGTTGACTACGTGACGGATAGAAATCGCCGCACCACCACGCGTATCACCGTCTAATTTGGTCAGGACTACCCCATCAAAATCCAAACGCTCGTCGAAAGTCTTGGCCGTATTCACCGCATCCTGACCCGTCATCGAGTCTACGACAAAAAGTGTCTCGGAGGGATTAAGTGCTTTTTTCAGCTCCTCAATCTCCTTCATCATTTGCTCGTCCACCGCCAAACGACCCGCAGTATCGACTACCACAGTCTTTTTGCCGGTCTTCTTCGCATAGGCTATCGCATTGTTGGCGATCTGAAGCGCATTTTTATTTTCAGGTTCGGCATAGACCTCTACACCGATCTGCTCCCCGAGCACTTTCAGCTGATCAATCGCCGCAGGACGGTAGATATCACAGGCCACCAATAGCACCTGTCTTCCCTGTCTTTTCAAAAAACTACCGAGCTTTCCGGTGAACGTCGTCTTACCCGAACCCTGCAAACCCGAGATCAGGATCACAGCAGGATCTCCACTGAGTTTGATGTCCACTTTGGAACCTCCCATGAGTTTGGTCAGCTCCTCTTGGGTGATTTTTACCAAGAGTTGACCCGGAGAAACGGAGATCAAAACGTCCCGGCCCATGGCCTCGTCTTTGATCTTGTCGGTGACTTCCTTGGCTACTTTATAGTTGACGTCGGCATCGATCAGGGCTCTTCTGATCTCCTTTACGGTAGATGCGACGTTGATTTCGGTGATTTTTCCGGTTCCTTTCAGGGTTTTGAAAGCCCGGTCCAGCTTCAAACTTAAATTATCAAACATGCTGCTTTTCGGCTATTTGGTGCAAAAGTAATCAATTTGGGCGTTTGGGAAGGAAAATATGTGGGAAATAAGCGGGAAGATGGGAGACCGAAGACGGAAGGAGTTTGGAGTCCGATGGTTCGACTCCGCTCACCACAGTTGTCGGATGACCGATGACCGATGCTGGAAGACGGGAGACCGAAGACGGAAGGAGTGTGCTGGGCTGTCCGATTGTCGACTCCGCTCACCACAGGTGTCGGATGACCGATGACCGATGAATTCTAATCACTCAGATAGTGGTCAGGCTGAGCGAAGTCGAAGCCAACTCGATTAAAAAATCTGCGCTAATCAGCGAGTTTTTCTGCGTTGATTTGCGGGAGAAAGCGGGAAGACGGGAGACCGAAGACGGAAGGAGTTTGGAGTCCGATGATTCGACTCCGCTCATCAGAGGTGTCGAATGATCGATAACCAATGCTGGAAGACCGAAGACCGAAGACGGAAGGAGTACCTGGCTGAGCACCTGAGAGACAAGAGTCTCGAAGTCGAAGCCAACTCGAGTAAAAAATCTGCGCTAATCAGCGAGTTTTTCAGCGAAGATCTGCGGGAGAAAGCTGGAAGACGGGAGACCCAGCCACGGCGGGCAGGCGAAGACCGAAGGAGTGAAAATTCTGTGTCAATCTGTGATTTTTTATCTGTGAGAATCTGTGGGAAAAATATCTGTGCATCTGTGCCTGTACTACTTCTCGCTCTTTCCCCCGAAATCCCTAATTTGCACCCCGAACGTATCTCACGGCCTGCATGAAACTCCAATTTCAGAAAGACATTCTCCCCCACTTGCTCGGGGTCATCCTCTTTTACCTCATCGTTGTCCTATACTTTTCTCCGATGGTATTCGATGGGAAAATTATCTTCCAAGGCGACATCCTCCAATGGGAAGGTTCGGCCAAAGAAGTCCTGGACTACCGTGCAGCGACAGGCGAACAAGCCCTGTGGACCAACCGCATGTTTGGCGGGATGCCCACTTACTTCATCTCCCTTGAGTTCGCCGGAGACATCACCAATCTCCTGATCTCAGTTCTGACTGTAGGCCTTCCCCACCCGATCAACGGACTCTTTTTCGGAATGCTTGGAATGTATGTTTTGCTGCTGAGCTTCCAAGTCAGACCGATTTTCTCTATCGCTGGTGCGATCGCTTTTTCTTTCAATACCTACAACCTGCTTTCTCTGGAAGCCGGTCACAATGCAAAAATCTGGGCAGTTTGCCTGATTCCATTGATTCTGGCCGGTATTCACTTGGCTTTTGATCGAAAGAGAATCCTCGGAGCTGCCCTTCTGGCACTAGGACTTTTGCTTCAACTCAAATTCAACCACCTCCAAATCACCTACTACACACTGATCATTTCTGTGATATATGTGATCGTTCGGCTGGTGTTTGATTGGAAAAAAGAAGGTGTCGGTGGGCTATCCAAAACCATCGGATTTTTGGTTATCGGAGCTATTTTGGCCGTGGGGGGAAACCTAGGAAGACTGGCCACTGCCCTCGAATACAGCCCTTACTCTACCCGAGGAAAAGCAACCTTGGAAACAGCCTCAGCTGGCTTGGACAAGGACTATGCCTTTGGTTGGTCAAACGGCATAATAGAAACCCTGACTTTGGTCGTACCTGACTTTTACGGAGGAGGCAGCAATACCCCGCTTCCCAAAGATTCCGCATCCGAAAAAGCGCTACGGGCTCAAGGAATCGATGCAGCACAAATCAATGGATTTGTCAAAGGCGCTCCCACGTATTGGGGCGATCAGCCTTTTACCGGCGGACCGATTTATGGCAGCGTGATTTTGATTTTCTTGGCTGTTTTGGGGATTTGGGCTGCGCCAAAAGAAAGTCTGATCACCTTTGGCACCATCATCGTGCTCTCCCTGATGCTGAGTTGGGGAAAAAATCTGGCTTGGTTCAACTACTTGTTATTTGACATTTTACCGGGATACAACAAGTTTCGGGCAGTCTCAATGGCCTTGGGCATGACGCTTTTTGCGGTTCCTGTTTTGGGAATGATCGCCTTGGAAAGACTTGCCAAAACCAAGGAGCTCAAGCCACTGCTGATTTCCGGAGGAATTGTAGCCGGATTGACCTTGATTTTGGCTGTTGCAGCAGGAGCATTTTTCCGATTTGAAGGAGCTGCTGACGGTAATTTCCCGGATTGGTTAGTCACTGCGCTGAAGACCGACCGAAAGAATATGCTTTCTGACTCGGCTTGGAAAAGCTTTGCCTTTGTAGCCCTTTCCATCGGGCTGATTTATTTTTACCTGAAAGGAAAAATCTCCGAACTCATTCTCGGAGCCGGACTGATCGCACTGATCACGATCGACGTGTGGACGATCAACCGTCGCTACCTAAATGAAGAGTCTTTCCAAGGAAACCCATCCAGACAGTTTTTCGCAGAGACTCCAGCCGAGCAATCCATTGCCCAAGACAAGGGTTATTTCCGAGTTCTTCCCCTCACCGAAGGGCTGACCCAAGGCGCCCGCACCAGCTACCGATTCAACAGCTTGGGAGGATATCACGGTGCTAAGCTGCGTCGCTACCAGGATTTGGTGGACAATCGACTTCAGTTTGAATTGCAGGAGTTTGTGAAAAAAGCTCAAGAAGGCACTTTTGACTGGCAGGCAACCGGCACGATGAATATGCTCAACACCAAGTACCTGATTGCAGGAAACGAGGCAAACGGAGTATTTGAAAATCCCGAAGCCAATGGACCTGCTTGGGTACCGACTGAAATTATCCCTGTCTCCACCAATCAGGAAGAGATGGACCAACTGGCAAAATTGAACACCAAAACCCAAGCTACCCTGAATGCTTCCGAATTTGGTTCGGTGAAGGCGGGTTCTGGACAGGTAAATCTCACCGCAAACAGCCCCAACGAACTGAAATACCAAGCTGAAATGACTCAGGGAGGATTGGCTGTTTTCTCAGAAATCCACTATCCGACGGGTTGGACTGCCACCATCGACGGTCAAGAAGCCAAAATCCTTCGGGTCAATTACCTGCTAAGAGGATTGGAAATTCCTCAGGGTTCCCATGAAATTGTCTTTACCTTTGCTCCCAAGAGCTATTATGCGACCAAGATGCCAATGGTTATTTTCCAATACCTGATCGTCTTGGCCTTGGTTGGAGGAATATTCATCACTTACAAAAAATCCGATGCAGCAGTCTGAGGGTAAAGAAAAAGTCGTCAGCTTTTACGATCAATTTGTCGAAAAGCAGGCAAAAACAGGAATCAATTCCCGCCACCTGAGCATTTTGGATAAGGTGAAAAAGGCTGGCCTTCAAGCCAATCACCGGATTTTGGAAGTGGGTTGTGGTATCGGTACCGTTTCTCATCTTTTAGCTACTCAAGTTCCCCAAGGAAAAGTTTTGGCAGTGGATATTTCTCCGGAAAGTATTGAAAAAGCCAAGGTCCTTTGGAAAGATCAGAAGAACCTCGGTTTTGAGGTTTCTGACATGTCCGATTTTGACAAGAAGGGAGAAACCTTCGATTTCTTCGTGTTTCCCGATGTACTGGAGCACATTCCGGTAGATCAGCATTTTCGTCTTTTCCAGAATATCCAAAAGCATTCCCACGCCGATTCGGTCATTTTCATCCACATCCCTGCACCGAGATATTTGCAATGGATGATTGACAATGAACCAGAAAAGCTTCAAGTGATCGACCAGCCTTTGGACTCGGGAGACCTGATCAAAAATATCACGGCCAATGGTTTTTATCTAGAAAGGATGGAAACCTACGATCTTTTCTTTGAAGAAAAAGACTACCAATACTTTGTCTTTCGCTCTGCAAAGCCTTTGCGCAGCTCTACCCCCAAAAGCAAATGGGACGTGCTCAAAGAAAGACTCCGAATCCGCCTGAAATACGGCCTTACCAAGTAAACCATCTCACTTATGAAAATTAATACCAATACTGTGGTAGGCTTGACCTACGAACTCAAGGTCAGCAAAGAGGAGGACGATATTGAGTCAGCACCCTTCAGCGTGGAGGTCCGCGATGAGGAAGATCCATTTTATTTCCTGTTCGGAATGAGCGGCCTCCCTGAGAAATTTGAAGAGCTGCTGGCAGGGAAGGAAGAAGGCGAAGACTTTTCATTCACCTTGACTATGGCGGATGCCTATGGCGAAGCAGACGATGAGTTGATAATTACCTTGCCAAAAGAGCAGTTTTCAGGCGAGCGTGGATTTTCTCCGGAAATGCTCGAAGAAGGAAATTTTCTTCCTCTGATGGACGAAAACGGTTACAGCATGCAGGCTAAAATCCTAAAAGATTTGGGTGATCAGTTACTCTTGGATTTCAATCATCCTTTGGTAGGTTTTGATCTGCATTTCGAAGGGAATATCCTTGAGGTACGCGAAGCTACGAAAGAAGAAATCAAGCATGGCCATGTCCATGGAGAGCATGGGGCGCATGATTGAGTGATCAGTAAACAGTCGCAGTAGGCAGTTTTTAACCTCCAAGGGCACAAAGTTTTTAAAGAGTTCGCAAAGAAAATTAACAGTGGTCAGTTTCAAAGAGGACTGCTTACTGAACACTGATCACTTAAAAATCTCTTTGTGTCCTCATTTTTTCTCTTTGTGACCTTTGCGGCTACCTAAGATTTAAGCACCAAGACTTTTTCCTCATCGAAGTGCAAGTAGACCCGATCGCCAACTTGGTATCTTCTCATCGAATCATCCACTTCCCAGATATGCCCACCATCTCGTAGGCGGATCAAAAGGGAATTATAATGAACCAAATATCTCAGATCTACCACATGACCGATTAGTTCGCCACGGGTGCGAAGCCGCACATCCGAAGGTCGAACATAACTGTTGAATCGATCGGGAATTTGATTGATTGGGGAAAAAAGTCTGGCCACATAGCGGGATTTGGGATGCTCGCAAAGGACTTTGGAGTTCCCTTTTTGGACCACTTTTCCCTTTTGCAAAATCAAGAGTGAATCTGTCAATCTCAAAGCATCATCTAAATCATGGGTCACAAAAATGACCGTGGTCCCCATTTCCTTGAGTAATTCTTTTAGTTCAAAAATCAGCTTTCGCTTCTGAATGGCATCTAGGTGACTGAAAGGTTCATCTAAAAGCAACACCTCGGGCTCCACAGCCAAAGCCTGAGCAATGGCCACTTTTTGCTGCTGTCCACCACTGAGTTGACGAGGGAGACGGTCCTTGTAACTTTCCAAACCCAACTGACTCATAAGTCGGTTGACACGCTGCGCTCGATACTTGGCATCGTATTGAAGTAGGGGGCGACTGATATTTTCCTCCACGGTAGAGTTGGGAAAAAGCTGGTAATCCTGGTGGATGAGTTTAATTTCATCATAGCCAGGCACAAGTTTTTGGGATGGATTTTCAATGAGTTTCTCTTCCAAAAGCACTTCTCCTCCACTTTGGGTCATCAATCCCGCAATCATCCGCAGCAGGGTGCTTTTCCCCGAACCACTTTCTCCCACAATAGACAAAAATTCACCTCGAGCCAATTCCAATGAAAAATCATGCAAAGCCACATAGGAATCGTAGGATTTGGACAGGTGACGGATAGAAAGGAAGGTCATGGATTTAATTCAGTTTGAATTTTCTTCGGCAAAGATGAATAAACCAAGTCATAACTGTGCCGGGTTAATTCAAGAATCAGAGGATCGGGTACATTGCCACGAACGCTGACTGAATTCCACCACTTTTTATTCATGTGGTATCCTGGAGTGATTCCCGGGTATTGTTCCCTAAGTTCAATGGAGCGTTCGGGATCGCATTTCAGATTGGCATAATCGAATACTTCCATATCAATAATGGCAAAAATCTTTCCTCCAATCCGAAAACAAAGCGTATTGGCATCAAAGGGAGTATCCTCGGTCACATGGGGCAAGGAGAGACAATAGTCTCTGAGGTATTCTAATGTCATGAAGCATAGAATTTGGAGCCAAGCATTTAGCTCCAAATTACCAAAATAGCTGACTTAATACGCCAACCAACCTCCATCTGCCACAATTACCTCACCATTGACAAAGGAAGAATCATCCGAGGCAAGGAACAAAGCGACATTGGCAATCTCATCCGATTCTCCCATTCGAGGCATGGAACCAGCCCCACTACTGCAAAGCGCTGCCCCTTCGGGATCTGGCTGGGCATCGCGCATGATGTTGGTATTGACTCCTCCGGGCGCGATGACATTGCAGCGGATTCCCTTTTTGGCATACATGAACCCAATATTTTTACTCATGCCGATTAGGGCATGCTTGGAAGTGGTGTAAGCCAAACCTGCCCTTGCACCAGATATACCGCCAACCGAGGCAATATTGATGATTACGCCCTTTCCTTGTTTGAGCATTTGGGTAATCGCCAATCGGCTGGCGTAGAAAGGGCCATTTACATTCACTGCCATGACTTTTTCCCAAAGCTGGTCTGTAACTTTTTCCAAAGGCATGAAATTGTCCATGATACCTGCATTATTGACGAGGATATCTAGGCTTCCAAACTCATGAATCGCGCCATGCACCATCCGTTTCACTTGCTCCTCATCAGATACGTCGCATTTCAAGCCTAGGGCATGACCGCCTGCATGACGGATCTGATCGGCGACTTCTTCCGCATCGGCAGCAGTCAAATCTGCAACGATCACCTTAGCACCTTCATTGGCAAAAAGCAGTGCGATCGCTTTTCCCATCCCAGAAGCTGCCCCAGTGACAAGGGCTACTTTATTTTCTAGCTTTTTCATAGTTGTTTTCTTTTTAGAGGTAGGCGTTGTCTGGTTGTCCTGTTATCAGGTTGTCAGAATTTCTTTTAAATCGCAATGAGACTTTATACACTAAACCAATCATTTTCCGCTTCAAAAATTGGAACCTGAGACTGCTAACTGATCACTTCCGCTCTGCTTCCACCATATTCTCAATCCCTTTCAGCAAAGCATCGGCATTGAAAGAAATACTGTCTATTCCCTGCTCAATCAGAAACTTGGCAAATTCGGGTCGATCGCTTGGTGCTTGTCCACAAAGCCCGATCTTTTTTCCTTTGGCCTTAGCCACACGGATCACTTCTGAAATCATCCACTTTACAGATGGATTAGTTTCATCAAATAGTTCACCCAACACTTCCGAATCCCGATCCACGCCCAAGGTGAGTTGAGTGAGATCATTGGAACCGATCGAAAAGCCATCGAATAGGTCAGCAAACTGCTCTGCCTGAATCACATTGGAAGGAATCTCAGCCATGACGTAGATTTCAAGACCATGTTCACCACTTTTCAACCCAAGCGATTCCATTAAGTCAAGCACTTTTTTGCCTTCTTCAGGTGTGCGGCAAAAGGGAATCATCACTTTCAGATTTTCCAAGCCCATCTCTTCCCGCACTCGCTTCACCGCGGCACATTCCAAGGCAAAGCCTTCCCGATACCGCTCATGGTAATAGCGGGAAGCGCCACGGAAACCAAGCATTGGATTCTCCTCATTTTCTTCAAACTGCTTTCCGCCAATCAAATTCGAGTATTCATTGGACTTGAAATCACTCATTCGGAGGATGACATCTTTCGGACAAAAAGCTGCCGCTATAGTCGCTACCGATTGAGCCAACTTATCCACGAAATATTCCTTTTTATCTGAATAATCCTGACAGAGCGACTCAATCATGGTCTTGTCCTCCTGATTTTTCAACTGATCAAAATGGGCCAAAGCCATGGGATGTATACGGATGCTTTTGGATATCACAAATTCCATCCGCATCAGGCCAACTCCCTGATTGGGGAAAAAGGAAAGATCAAAGGCTTTATCAGGATCTGCTAAAATGAACATGGGCTTGGTCTTCGGCATCTGCATGCCTCGGAAGTTGTGTTGGGTCTCTTTCCACTTGAGTTTGCCGGAATAAACTTTTCCGATCTTTCCCGAAGCATTATCGATGGTCACCAAATCCCCAGTTTGTAAAGTTTCAAGGGCATTTTCTGCTCCCACAATCGCCAAAGCACCAACTTCTCTGGCTACGATAGCTGCGTGACTGGTCCGCCCCCCTTTGGATGTGATGATCGCAGCTGCCTTTTTCATGATGGGATCCCAATCCGGATTGGTAATTTCAGTCAGGAGAATTTCATCCTTTTCCAACAAGTGGGATTCAGCGGGTGATTTGAGACGTTTGATCTTTCCTGTTGTAATTCCGCTACCAATCGCATAGCCCGTAGACAGCAAATGCCCGGTCTCGATTAGAGCGTATTCTTTGAGCAAAAAGGGATCCTTTCCCGAATGAATCGTCTCAGGCCTGGCTTGGACAATGTAAAGTTCACTGTTTAAGCCATCCTTAGCCCACTCAATATCCATGGGCATTTTATAGTGCTTTTCGATAGCCACGGCCCATTTTCCCAAGGTCTCTACTTCCTGATCATTTAACACCAGCAACCGCTGCTTGGCAGGCTCAGTATCCAAATTGACCACACCTCCATATTTGGAATAAATCATGGTTTTAGTCTTGGAACCCGCCTTTTTGGAAATAATGCTCTTTTTACCTTTTTCCAAGGAAGGTTTGAATACCAAATACTCGTCCGGAATCACAGCTCCTTGGACGATATTTTCCCCCAAGCCCCAGCATCCTGTGATCAAAACTGCATTCGTAAAGCCTGTCTCAGGCTCGATGGTGAAAATCACTCCACTACTCGCCAAGTCAGCCCTGACCATTGCCTGCACTCCCACAGAAAGAGCGATAACATACTTGTCAAACCCTTTATCATGTCGGTATTTGATCGCACGTGCGTTATAAAGAGAAGCAAAACAGGCCCTGACCTTGTCCAAAAGTGCCTTTTCCCCCTTGATATTCAAAAAAGAATCATGCTGTCCCGCAAAACTAGCTCCAGGTAAATCTTCTGCTGTCGCACTGCTTCGCACAGCAACTTCCAGTTCCCGTCCTGCTTTATCACACAGTCCTTGGTAACTGGATCGGATGGCAGAAATCAATTGCTCTGGAATTTCAGCCTTAAGAATTTCACCTTTGATCTTTAAGGAAACTTCTCTAAGGTTAGAAAAATTGACACAATCGAGACTTTCTAGAGACTCAGAAACAACCTTTTCCAAGTCATTTTCTTTAAGAAAAAGCCGATACGCATCTGCCGTTACGGCAAAACCATCAGGAATATGAATCCCAAGAGGATTTAGTTGCTGAACCATTTCTCCAAGGGAAGCATTTTTACCACCGACCCTGCCCACATCCTGAATCCGCAACTGATTAAAAGGAACTATCAAGTTTTTCATAGCGCTTGCATTGGTATAGTTAAACCTAGTCAAAACCACTCCGGAAAAGGTTGACAAAAATCAGCTTCTCGCCATATTTTCGCTCGAGAAACAACCTCATGTTTTTTTTGTTAGCTTCACAAAGCAAAACCCAAATCAAAAAACACATGAAAAACGCGAAACTCTTTTTTCTAGCCTTCGCGCTGTTGCTTACCTCATCGTTTGCAGCGTTTGCCCAGCTTCAGCAGCCAGCGTTGAGCCCTGCAGCTCACGTATCCCAAAATGTAGGCTTTACCAAAATCAGCATTGACTACTCTTCGCCCGCTGTAAAAGGAAGAAAAATCTTCGGAGAAATCGAAAAATACGACGTGACTTGGAGAGCAGGAGCTAATGCTCAAACCGTGATCGAATTCAGCACAGCCGTGAGCGTGGGTGGCAAAAATCTTAGAGCAGGGAAATATTCTATCTTCATGACTCCGACAGCATCCGGAGACTGGACCGTACATTTGAACAGCAAAGCTGCTTCTGTTTTCTCCTACATGAAAGACGGCAAAATCGACGAGGAAGCGGTAGCCAAAGACGATGCAGCATCTTTCAAAGCCACAACCGAAAGAGGTGGAAACACCGAGCGCTTGCAGTACCACATCTCTGCTAATGACAACAAAACAGCCATCATCACCATGGCTTGGGAAGGTGTAAAAGTTTCTTTCCCAGTAGACACTCAGGTTACTCAGAAAATGGATCAGTTCAAGACCCAGTTCTAAGGACGAATCTTGACCTTATCAAGGCCTATTCTGTAAAGGAATAGGCCTTTTTCTTTACATAAAAGCTAAATTTACTCAGTAAAAAACTCCTGCTTTTTTCTTGAAAAAACCTCCTTTAGCAGTTACAAAATCTCCAAAAAGAGCTCAAACACCCGAGGAAGAATGGGCAAACGCCTGGTCCCATGGCATCGGATTGATGTTGGGTGCCATCGGAATTCCCTTTCTTTTCTCCTATGCCCTTCAATCTCAAAATCAAGGATCATGGATCGGTGCAGCAACTTTCAGCTTGGGAATAGTGATGGTATATGGCTTTTCGACTGCATACCACGCGGCAAAGAATCCTAAGAAAAAATCCAAACTCCAAGTCATGGATCATGTGTCCATCTATTTCCTGATTGCTGGATCTTATACACCTATGGTTTTGTCCATATTGAAAATGGAAACAGCCGTTATTTTCCTTGGCATTATCTGGGGCTCAGTGCTAATTGGAACGTTTTTCAAGCTTTTTTTCACTGGAAAATTCAAAACGCTTTCGGTCGTCATCTACTTGACTATGGGCTGGCTGGCAGTCTTTTTTATCCAGGATTTGGTGGAAAAAATCTCTTGGGATACGCTCACTTGGATTGGATTGGGTGGGCTGAGCTATACCATTGGGGTTTTCTTTTATGTGAAAAGTGAAAAGCTCTACTACCACGCCATTTGGCATTTGTTTGTATTGGGCGGCACAGCAGCACATTTTGTAGCGGTGTATCAATTGATATAATCCCAGCTATTCGAAGCGATCTTTTCAGAATATTCTTTTGTAAAAAGGAATTTCACCGCTCCGTTTATCACAATTTTAACGAGGTTAGCACAGCATTTTTTATCTTCAGATCAACCCATTAACCTCACTATGACTGCACTTTCTCCCAACCCCACCCAGCGATTGGTTTCACTGGATGTCTACCGTGGCCTGACCATGTTTTTATTGGTAGCCGAGGCTGCCTTGGTTTACGATGCGTTGTTGGAGCTTTTTCCAGAGGGACATAGTTTACATCCGCTTTTCCTCCAATTCACCCATCATGAGTGGAACGGGTTGCGGTTTTGGGATTTGATCCAGCCCTTTTTCATGTTTATCGTAGGTGTGGCCATGCCATTTTCACTAAATAAACGACTGGCACTTTCTGAAGATCGAAGCAAAGTGACCTTGCATATTTTGAAACGCTGTTTGATCCTTTTCCTGTTTGGTACAGGACTCCATTGTGTGTACTCAGGTAAAATGGTTTTTGAGCTTTGGAATGTCCTGACCCAATTATCCTTCACCGTTTTGGTGACTTACTTCTTATTGACGAAAGGTTGGAAAGTTCAGCTTGGAGTTTCTTTGGGTCTTTTGGCATTGACTGAAATTCTCTATCGAGCTTACAATCCGGAAGTTCCTTTTGAACACGGCACCAATTTCGGCAACTCCATTGACCAACTCCTGATGGGCAAAATCAACACCGGAGGATGGGTGGCCATCAACGCGATTCCTACCGCAGCACACACGATTTGGGGAGCAATCTGCGGCAATCTGTTGCTTTCGGAAAAACCTGCTTCGGAAAAAATCAAAACTATTGCCCTTGCTGGAGTTACAGGGTTGGTGATTGGCTACGGGTTGGATTTGGCAGGCATCACCCCGATTATCAAGCGAATCAGTACAGTTTCCTTTGTATTTGCCTCAGGGGGTTGGGCCTTAGTCGCTTTGGCTTTTTTCTACTGGTGGGTGGATGTAAAAAACCGTAGAAAAGGCATTTTCCCTTTCTTGATCGTGGGAATGAATTCAATTTTCATCTATCTGTTTGCCGAAATGCTGGGAAGATGGATGAATAAGACGGTGGGGATTTTCATCGGAGGGATCTTTGGCTGGATGGGATTTGGAGAACACGGACTCTTCCTGATGGCTTCCCTCGGAACTTTGGTTGCGATGTGGGGACTCTGTTATTTCCTGTATAGAAAGGGGATTTTCTTTAGGATTTAGCGAATTGAGATTCCAAGATTCGTTTGAAAAAATGTAGTCTCCACACTTTTTCAAATGAAAAAATGTAAAACTCAACACTTTTTCAAACGAATAAATGTAAAAACAAACCCTCCAAGGGATCAAAACCCTTGGAGGGTGGAAGCCTTACTTTCCAAAACTTCCCGAATCCACTTCTTTGATAAACTGGATCACACCTGGGAAAAAGTGCTCCGGATCATCGTATTGGCTCAAGTGGCTGCCATTGGGACAAAGTAAAAATCGGCCATTGGCTACTTGCTTGGACATCCACTCCATGTGTTTGGGATCCATCGTATCGTGAGTGGCCCCCAAAACCAGAGTAGGAACTGTAATATCTTTCAGCTGATCCTTGATATCCCAACCTTTCAGACTCGCACCCGGAGTAATTCCAAACTCGCTGTAGCCCTGCATAAAGACATAGACATTGGGGTTGACTTGGGACATCATTCGGTTGATTTCTTCCGGCCATTCATTGGGAGGTCTGCGAAGGACATGCTGAGGGTAATGGTGCTCTCCAAGCAGCTCCATGTAACGGGGATTTTCGAAATCACCCTTTCGCTCGATCTCCATCACTTCAGCAAAAACCTCCTTTGGCATCTGAGGCCCTAAAACTTCCTTGGCATAGTTCTCATACTCATCCAAACTCGACATCATGTTACAGATAATCAGTCCTTTGAGTTTATCCTGATGCTTCAGGGCGTATTCCATCCCCAGCATTCCTCCCCAAGACTGGCCCAGTAGGTAAAAGTTATCCTTATTCAATCCCAAGGCCATTCTAACCTGCTCCACTTCATCCACAAACCGCTCAATCGTCCAAAGGGTGGAATCCTCCGGCTGATCGGAATGTGCCGAACCCAATTGGTCATACCAAATGAACTCAATGCCTTCCTGAGGAAAATAATCCTTGAAATTGGCGTACTGCTCATGGGTCATGCCTGGCCCACCATGGAGAAGCAGCACCTTCATGGTAGGATTAGCTCCTACCCGCTTGGTAAATACCTTAAATTCTCCTTTAGGAGTCTGAATCGAAATCATCTGTACACCTTCCTCAAGTGCCACCGCTGATGAGTCTGATTTACTCTCCTCTTTTTGGGTTTGAGATTGGCAGGAAAAAAGCATTCCTACTGATAAAACAAACAAGTAATACAGCTTTTGCATGGTCATTTAGTCTTTTGGATTAGGTCAAATTAGGGGAAAGATGGCTGGGATTCAAGGCACTTCGCTAGGGATAAACTTTCCAAAATAGAAAAGGCTCAAACCTTTCGATTTGGGCCTTTTCAGATTTCACATTTTAGACTTCAGATTTCAGACTTTCTCTACCCACTCCACGCCGGTGTCCTTCCAAGCTCGATCACGAGCCGAATCCAAGACTGCTTCGCATACTTTCTGTGTTTCAAATGCATCTCTGAACGTCGGATGACATGGCTCCCCTGATTGCAGGCTGTAGAAGAAGTCAGCTACCTGATGGATAAAGGAATGCTCGTATCCAATGGAGGTTCCCGGTATCCACCAACGGTGCATGTAAGGATGATCTCCGTCTGTGATATGAATGGATCTCCAGCCTCGGACCTTGCCCTCGTCACTGTGATCGAAGTATTCTAATCGGTTCATATCATGCAAATCCCATCGGATCGAAGCATGCTCTCCGTTGATTTCTAACGTATATAGTGCCTTGTGTCCACGAGCATAGCGGGTAGCTTCGAAAAGCCCCAAGGATCCGTTGTCAAAATGGCAATGGAAAATACAGGCATCGTCAATTCCTACTGCTTGCTTTTGTCCTGTTCCTTGGTGTACACGCTCCTTCACAAAGGTCTCTGTCACAGCCGACACATCTTTGATACCTCCATTGATCCACATCGCGGTATCCACGCAGTGGGCCAGCAAGTCACCGGTCACGCCTGAACCAGCCGACTTCACATCCAATCTCCAAGTACCATCTCCACCTTGTGGAAGATCAGGATTGATCGTCCAATCCTGAAGGAAGTTTGCTCGGTAATGGAAAATCTTGCCCAACTTGCCCGAAGACACAATATTTTTAGCCAAAGTCACCGCCGGAATCCTTCTGTAGTTGTACCACACGGTATTTTTCACTCCAGCTTCTTCTACAGCTTTCAGCATGCCTTCTGCCTCTGCTACCGTTCTAGCCAATGGCTTTTCGCAAAGAATCATTTTTCCTGCTTTAGCTGCAGCAATCGCGATTTCAGCATGGGTATCATTGGGTGTACAAATGTCCACTGCATCGATATCGTCCCGCTCAATGATTCTTCTCCAGTCAGTTTCGTAAGAGGCATAACCCCATCGCTCCATAAAGGCTTTGGCATTGGGTTCACGTCTGGAACAGCAAGCCTGAAGCACAGGAACATATTCGTATTCCGGGAAGAAGTCAGCCAAACGCTTGTAGCCATTGGTATGGATTCGGCCCATCAGTCCCGTACCGATCAGACCTACTCGGATTTGTTTTTTATTACTCATAATTGAAAGATGTTAAGATTGAAAGATTTTAAAATAGGAGAACCAGCATTGAAAAGAGCATCTTCAGATTGAAACCAGATTTTAAACTCAATTAAGCATGAAATAGAAATTCAGTCTCAACTCTAATTTTGATCTCGTAAATCGTAAATCTGCCTTCGTAAATCCTATCGGCCTTACCAACCATGTGCGTTCCGCACCTTGACCATTGCCGCGAGGATATCATTCCAAGTCTGTTGCTTTTCCATGACCGCGTTTGGAAACATACAACCGTCCCAACAGATATGAGTCATGGCTTTGGTCAGGTTACCTTGACCATCTCTAAGCCAATATCCAGCATCATGCGCAATGTCCAAGAGACCGTTTGGATCGGTAGCTTGGCAGTGGCGACCTGTCTTGTCGTGTGAACCTGAGCCAAACACAGAACCGTCGTTCTGCGCCACATGGAAATCAATAGTCCAAGGTCGAAGAGCATCAGTTACTGTCTTTAAAGCAGCTTTGATCACTTCACGATCTTTCAAATCTGCATCAGCAGGAAGAATACGATGCTCAGGAGCATTGTATCCCATCGTATAGAGGAAGGTGTGAGACATGTCTGCTTGGAAGCCTACATTTTTCCGATCTGTCATTTCCAAAAGCTCCACCATATGCTTCCAACTGTGCATGCCCCCCCAGCAGATTTCACCTTCGGCAGCAAGTCTTTCTCCAAATCCCGCCGCTACATCAGCTGCTTCCTGAAAAGTCTGAGCAATCAACTTGGAATTCGCCAATGGATCTTTAGCCCAGTCAGAAACACCGGCAGCAGAATCAATTCGGACAATCCCGTATTCTCGCACTCCCAGTTCCTTCAGTTTTTGTCCGAATTCACAGGATTTGCGAACCATCTCTACAAAGGTCTTGCGCTGATCGGCTGTACCCATCGCTGAACCAGCCCAGATTGGGGCTACCAGTGAACCCACTTTGAGGTTGTGCTTGGCAACTTTATCGGCAAGTCTTTTGGGCTCGTCAGGATCATCCTCCAGGTTGAAATGTGGCTCAAGAAGACCCACATCGATTCCATCAAATTTGACCCCGTTGACTTCGGCAGCGGCAGTCATGGAAAGAAGGGTATCGAAAGGAATCACCGGCTCAGAATCCGGTCCTTTTCCTACTAAGCCTGGCCAAGTGGCATTGTGGAGTTTGGGAAAATTGTTCATGGTTATGTTGAGTTTATTGTTGAATAGTTGAGTTAAAATTTGTCCGATGTCCGTTGTCGGATGACCGATGAAAATATGCTGAAAGACAGGAGACCGAAGACGGAAGACCGAAGTGTACCAGCATCAACCATCTTTTCCGAATCTTAGGTCTAGCGTCTTATGTCTTATGTCTTTCTTCTCAGCCAACCACCAAATCCGGATTTCTTGGACCAAAGTGCTTCAGCATCACGATGGGATCAGTTTTGGACAGGTTGGTAATTTTCACACCGGCTTTAGCTGCATCCTCTGATACGAAGTATTCGTCATGGGTCAGCTGACCAAAACGAATCAAAGCAGGAGTCTCGATATCCCACACACCCATTTTGCCATAGCCCTGCATCATGATCATGCCGTAAGCAGCCGCATCTTTGATGACCACAGTTTGCCCCGGAAACACAGTCAATTCTTTAGCACTGTAGTCATGGGACCGGTAGCAAATCCAGTTTTCATGATAGCCCGCTGCATTCATCTCTGCGACAGCATGCACCGGTTTTGGTTCCATGTAGTGGTTATCCATCAGATTTGGGTTCACATTCAAATCCCAATCGATCATCTCCACTAGCAATTCATAATCACCCCAACGGTTTTTTGGAGTGGCATTCCAGAGCAATTCTTCAGGAATAATCGCCTCATTCACCAGTGACTGATACATCGCGAAAATGTCAGAGGCTTTCTGAGGTTCGTAGGTACAAAGCGATCCTGGAGCATGAAGCATTCCCGGAGGCACATCCCAACCGGTACCCGGCTGAAGGCGGAATGCTTGAGAGTAGTTGGTGATTTTGTTATCGCCTTTGGTGAAGTTTTTCAAACAATCCAAGATCGTCTCTTTACTGGTACCCGGAGCTATTCCAAAGAAGGTATAAGGAAAATCTCCTCCATGGTTGTTGACTTGAGGAGGGAAATAGTAGGCTTCAGGCTTTCCGTTTTGATTAGTCAGCTTACCAAACTCATCGGAAGGGTGAATGTGGTGAGGAAGTGGCCCCATGTTGTCAAAAAATTTGGAATACATCGGCCAAGATTTGTATTGATCCCAAAGTCTGCTGCCGATAATAGCAGCGCCTAACTCATCGATGGCATCCTTAAGAAGGAAAAGCTCAGTCTTCCCACCTTCCTCGTAAGCGATATGACTCAGTCCTTCATTTTTGGAGGTCAACGGGCCATTTTCTGCCGGAGTCGTAGATGAAAACCAACGCTCGTCGATTCCTCCACGCATACCTCCAAAGGAATAGTAATCATCGGGATGTAGCTTGATTCTTCTACCCGGTACGCAGAATGAGCGAGGAACCCAAGTAGGAGTCAATCTTAAAATGCCTTCGCCCTGCTCCAGGGCCTTTTTTGCTAAACTCATCGTATTGGTTATTAGGTTATTGAGTTATATTTTTTGTTCAGTGTTCGTTATTCAGCGTTCGACATTCGATGTTCTGAAAGTTCAAGGTTCGAAGTTCTTGGTTCAAGGTTTCCATTCAAGGAAAAGGTCGTAAATCGTAAATCGTAAATCGTAAATCGTAAATCGTAAATCGTAAATCGTAAATCGTAAATCGTAAATCGTAATTCTTAAATCGTAAATCCCCTCGCTTTTTCACCTGTCAGCACTTCCAAAAGCAGATCATAAGTTCTGCTTTCTCCGGGTTCCAAAAGAATCAAGGTTCCGTTTTCCCTGGCTGCTGCCTGACCGATTGGCGGATGAGAAGCTGGCTCCAAAGCGGTTACATACTCATTCTTCCCCCAATGCTGCCAGTTGATCAACCAAGGCATTTGAGTTTTAGAAAAGGTGATTTTCAACGCTAGGCCTAGCTGATCATTAGCATAGCCGCAGATCACTTGATCATTGCTATCTGCCTTTGGATCGATAAAAGCCACATCTTCTCCAAACCCGGCATGCTCATCCATGGGTGGAGCACAGCGGGTAAATTCGTGCTCTCGATTGAATGCTGTATTGTTGGCATCGGTGGCCTTGGCCTTCTTTTCACCTTGCCAAATAATCCGTGTACCCTCATCAATCAATGGCCATCCACAGTTGATATGATACAAAATCATGTGAGGTGCAGGCGCATTTCCACGATTGGTCACGGTGTCTTTGATTCGGATTTCAGGCGAACCGATGGTACCTGAAATGGATCGATGCATTTCCAGACTTGGTCCAAAGGTGGTAGTCTCTCTTACCTTGGCAACGATCTCAAAGCTTAAATCTTCGGTGAAAATATCCGGTTGCTTGATCGAAATGAGTTCAGCCGGAGTATTGGAATAATTACCGTGAAGACCTCTGGAACCGCCTGCATCTGTATTGGGAGGGCCTGCATTGGAAAGCCCACAGGTGGTCAAAAGACCTCCCCCAAAAGTCCTAAGCCAATCAATTCCTTGATTCGAAAATGGCTGCGGAGTAGTCAACCCGGCATGAGAAATCCAAGCCAAGCTGTTTTCATTGTAGAAGGCATCCAAGATATCCATCCCTCTGTCCAACACCAGTTTGTAGCGTAGGCCGGTTCCGGTATTGATCCAAGCGAACCTAACTCCCCGACCGGGTCCATTATCCACAATAGAGGTTTCAATGCCTCCCAGTTGATGGGAATTGGAGAGTTTGTGCTTCCAGTTTGCGGGATTTCCGAGGGTCATTTTGGGTAGTGTAATGAAAAGGTAACCTATAAAAAAGCCTTTCTGAGACTGTCCTGCCCTATAAGGGTGTCTGGAAAAAGCTTGGCTTTAAGATAGCCAAAAGAGGAAACAGAATTCTGCCTTTGATAAAAAAGAGAACAAAAAATCCTTTAAAAACAAAAGGCGCTAAAATTAATCTAGCGCCTTTTTGACTTTATTAACCAATTAACACTATAACTTTTTCAACTGGATATTTTTGAACATTACTTTCATCGGTGGCCCAACGTGCACTTGGAATCCCATCAAGCCTTTCAGCATGCGGTTTTTGGCATCGTCATCCGTGACTTCACTCATCAAGGTACCGTTGACATAATGCTTCATTACATTGCCTTTGGCCACGATATGGATGGTATTCCAGTCTCCTTTTTTGATCAGGTTGCCTAATTCGGCACGGTCACCCAATTCAGAAACCAGATTTAAGCCTTTCCAAGCATTGCGCTCCACAAAACCGCGGGTCTCCTTGATGGAATCGGGTTGAGAAGTAATGCGGGTTTGCTGACCTCTGTAGGCCAAGGTAGTACGCTTACGCTCTTCATAGTTTTGGCCGGTGTACCGATTGCCTCCATCGATGTCTGCTTGATATCCACGAAGCGCATAGGGAACTTCGGTAAACCGATCACTGCGATATTGCACTCCCGAATTTCCAGTTTCAGAAATCCAGTAGTCCAATTTGAGCTCAAAATCTCCGAGTTCTCCACCTTTCCAGATGATAAAGGTGTTGTTTTTCAGGACAGTCTCCGGAGTGATTTCTCCTACGATGGCTCCATCTTTTACGGACCAATACACAGGATCATATTCCCAGCCTTCCAGACTTTTTCCATTGAAAATAGGCTTAAAGTCTGCCTGAAGCTCCTCCTTTTCTGCCGGAGTCTGGCAAGTCAAGTTGACCCAAGCTACCGTGGCCAGGGTGGCCACGGCTAAAAGGGTTTTATTTGAAATTAAGGAAATCATTTCTGTGCAGTAGGTTGCTTATACACCGGATGATCTGCATTACCGCCTGAGATCAGGTAGGCCATCAGGTCTTTTAGTTCCTCTTCATTCAGACGGTTAATCAGACCACCCATCATGATGGAAACCTCTGCATTTTTCTTCAACACTACCGTGTTTTTCGCTACCGTCTTGATGTCATTTGGAGCAAATGGATTCTGAGAGATGTAATAGTTTTGAGCATCCTCATCATTCAGTTTACCCACGATAGAACCACCGGCCTTAAGCTCCAATACCGTTGCATGGTACTGATCAGAGATGGTTTCACTTGGGTTGATCGTCGCTACCAAGATATCTTTTGGAGAGAATCGGGTTCCTAATTGGCTCAAATCTGGGCCAATCGCTCCCCCTTCACCTTGCATGGTGTGGCAAGACTGGCAAAGGACTGCGGAATACATGGCTTTACCTTTGACCAGGTCGCGGCCTACCAGATTAGCAACCAACGGTTCTGCTTCTTCCACGGTCCAGCGACGTCCAGGGCCTTCAGGCTGCACACCGGTGTTGGCGATATCATTTCCGCTGGCAGTAAGTAATTTTCCACCGGACATTTCATCGTACTTCTCAAAGTCAGCCTTATCCACAGATGCAAGGGCCATCTTTCTGGCTCGATCGAGGAAGCCCACATAGCTTCGGCCACCTTTGTAAGCTGTCAAGGCATGATTGATCCACTTGAAGTATTCTTCCCGCTGAGCCGGAGTCCAGCCCTTGTCTGCACCTCCTAAAACGGTAGCGTAGAATGTCGCCTGAGCAGGTGGCACATTAGCCAGCATGTTGGCAATGTCTAACCCGTACTGCGGGTTTCGGAAAATCAAATCCGAAGAGGAAGTAAAGGTCTTCTGATAGTCCGGATCATCTTTAGCATTCTTAAGCAATGCCAATGTTTTTTCTACGGCTGTTGGCGCATCCAAATGAGCCATCAAAATAGAAAGTGAGCGATCCAACAAGTTGTCATTAGCTGGGAAATTAGGATCCAAATAGGCGATGAGCTGCTGCTTTACTGACTCGGCACCTTTGTCATAGCGGTAAAGAATCACCTCTATGGTACGAAGGATGTCTTGTTTTTCTTTGGAAGAAAGTGCCTTATAATCCACCTGCATCAAGCTGGTAAGCATCGCAGCGGCATCTGCATCGGTGGCATGGTGAGCCAAAGCCAAGATTGCATGGATCTTTTTGGCAGGATCTGTCTCGGCAATAGCTTTGGCTTTCCAGGAATCAACTGGCTGATGTTCCAACACAATACGAGCTGCATATTGCACATAGCGGTCTGCATGTCCTAGCTGAGCCCAAGCTTTTTCCAATCCCTCTGCAGGAGCACCAGCTTTGTGATATTGCTCCAATTCTCTTCTAAGCTTAGCTTCTTGAGGCAGGTCAGCCTCGGTCAATGGCACATATTCATCGAGCTCACCTTTATAAGTCACTCGATACAGATCTGATTCCAATCGTCTACCTCCAGTGGCAAAATAAAACGCTCCGTCAGGACCGATGATCCCGTCTGTCAGCGGAAGTGGAGAACCTGAAATAAACTCCTCAGCTGTGGCATCATAGGTTGCCCCGTTTGGAGTCAGGTGAATCGCATAGATGATCCCGAAGCTCCAGTCAAAAGCATAAAGTGCCTTTTTGTATTTGCTTGGGAAGTTGGCTTTAAATCCAAACATTGCATTGGTAGGAGAACCCTGACCGATGTTAAGTACTGCGGGTAGGTTATCCGGATAGTTGGGAGACCATTTGGAGTTGCCTGTTCTCCATCCAAATTCCGATCCGCTCGTTGCATGATTGATACGGGTAGGTCGATACCAAGGCATCCCAAAATCCCATTCCATATCGGCGTCATAGGCGAAGATATCCCCTACCTCATTGTAGTCAAAGTCAAAGGCATTTCTGAAACCAGCTGAGATCAATTCCCAATCAGTGCCTTCTGGATTGATTCGAGCAATCCATCCTCCTGGAGCCATTCGATCATTGGCATGCCCTCTAGGATCTTTGATCAAAGGGAAAAGATTATCCTCTTGCCACACGCGAGGCAAACGATAGGAGTTCATCTCTGGCACATCCACGTGATTGCCTGCAATTAGATAAATCCCTTTTCCATCAGGGGTAACTTTCATGGAGTGAGGACCATGTTCACCTTGTTGACCTTTCAACTCACGGATCTGAGTAATGGTCTCAAACTGATCATCACCGTCCAAATCCTGAATTCGATACAGGCCTGTTGGTTGGCTGAATTTTTCATTGGGATTATGGTTTACCATCACATAGAGTGAATTGAAGGCATAGAGTAAGCCTTGAGCATAGCCCATTCCGACCAAGGAGTCTGGCGCATTACCTACGATCAATTTTTCGACTTTCGGTTTAACCGTGGAATCAGAGCCAATTGGAGGCAATTCCAAACGGTATAAAAACCCATATTGATCGGAGGTGATCATTCGGCCCTTGTCGTCAAAGGTCATGGCAACCCATGATCCTTGATCATTTTCTCCCGGACTGTAGAGCAATTCAGCCACAAAGCCATCAGGTAGTTTTAGCTTGTCAATTTTTGGATTTCCGGTAAGCTGCCGGACTTCTTCTTTTTTTGCGCAAGCCAAAAAAACAGAGGCAATGACAGCAAAGAAGAATAGGTGTTTTACAGTGCTTTTGAGGAACATATTATTTTGGATTTAAAGCTCTTATTAAAATTCTATTTTAAGAGAATTCAATATGAGAAGTTCTTTTAGGGAAAGAAAGCCACTCATGAAGGCTATTTACTTTTTGTCAAGAATTTAACTGTCCTGCCATTTCAGGTTTGATAAAAAAATAACCCAACATCTTCGCTTATCTAAAAAAGGAGATGTCGGGCTATTTCATTTAGAAAACCAACTTAGAAATAAGGACTGATCTCAGATTCTGCAGCCGGTAAGGCGTAGAATTTGGTAATGTTTGTGAAGGCATTGCTTCGGAAAGTCGCTCCCTTAGGATAGTAGTACAGCTGGGGATTGGCTTTAGCTCTTGCAGCGAAAGCCCCAATGATTTCCTGTACTCGATCGGTTCGGGTGATGTCATGCCATCTCTTATTTTCGAAAGCCAATTCCACTCTTCTTTCTTTGAAAATCGCTTCTCTCATGGTAGCCTGGGTGCTTGCAGTAGTAGCAGCAAGACCTGCGCGGCTTCTTACCTGATTTAGGAATGTAGCAGCTTCGGATGTTTTCCCTTGTTCATTGAGTGCCTCTGCCAAAAACAAAAGCACCTCCGCATAACGGTAGATCGGAAAATTCATTCCGTGGTTACCGTGCTGGGCATGCTTTTTAGCGAATTTCTTGATGTATGGGAAGATTTTAGGAGCATCTACGAGTGAGGTAGATAAGGTAATAAACCCGATAGAGGCATCCTTTCTCAAGTCACCCTCCTCATAAGCCGCGATGATATCCGGTGTCGGTACGTTATTGCCTTCACCGTCCAGTGGCTGTGGATTCGATGTACCCGTAATGGTCACCAATTCGGCAGGAGTCATTGGTCTTGGCATGAAATTGTACAAGAATGAACCCGCCATACCTGCTGCACCTTCCAAGAACTGCACTTCAAACAATGATTCTGCATTGTTTTTATTGGACGTATTGTCGGAAAACACATTGGCGTAGTTTGGAATCAAGGAATAATGTCCACTGGAGACAATTTCCTTGAGCAAGGTCTCTGCCTGAGCCCAGTTTTTACGAGTAATATAAACATTAGCCAAAAGCATTCTTGCCGCTCCGGAAGTCACTCTTCCCAGCTCCTGCTGAGGTCTAGCAGGAAGAAGTGTAATAGCTTCTTGTGCATCCTTGATGATTTGAGTATACAGTTGCTCTTCTGAGGCCAATTCTTTTGCGGCTTCAGATCGGTTGGTCACCGGAGTGAGATGAAGTGGCGCTTTTTGGAAATAACGCACCAATTCGAAATACGAATAAGCTCTCAAGAACAGCGCCTGACCTTTGATATTGTTTTTGCTAGTCGCATCAAAGGTTACAGGATCAATAGACGAAAGAATTTGATTTGTCCTGGAAATGGTCAAATAATTCAGTCTGTATTGATTGAGAACGTGCGTGTTGGACGTGATCCCCTGTGCATCCGGTATCGCATGGTCAGAGATGTCTTCTTGCTGTTCGGTAGCACCAAAGAGGATATTTCGTGCATAAATGGTGTTATCCGAACGCATTTCAGACACCAGCCATGCCCGATCATTGACTACGTTTCTCATCGGTGCATAAGCTGCATTCACTGCCTGCTTAAAGTCATTTTCTGTTTTAAAGAAAGTCGCGGAACTAAGCTGGGTCTCAGGTACAATCGAGAGGAAATCCTCACAGCTGCTGAGCGTCAAGCCGCCTATCAACGCGAATAATATGCTTGTCTTTTTCATAATTTCTCGGTTTTAGATTTTTCGCTCAATTAAAAGTTGATGTTTGCACCAATGGTGAATGTTCTTGGGATTGGATAACCCAAGAAGTCGATACCTTGGCTCAGGTTACCACCGTCGCCTTGACCATTACCCTGCATACTGGATTCAGGGTTGGAACCTCCCCAATAAGGAGTCCACGTGTACACATTTTGAATTGAGGCATAGAATCTGGCGCTTTTCACAAACTTGGTCAGCTTGCCAGCGTCGTATCCGATCGTGATGTTTTTGATCGTAAAGAATGAGGCATCGTAAATAAAGTTGGTATTCATCCAGTCACGTTCGATACCGGTCACGTTTCCACCACCTACTGTGGTACCAAAAATTCCCTCACCTGGATTTTCCGGAGATCTGAATCGGTCTTTAGCTCTTCTGACCATGTTAAAGACACCGTCCAAGTTTGCTGTAGAATAAAGGTGTCTCATCAAGAGTTCATTACCATAAGAACCAGATCCTACAATACTCATATCCCACTTGCCATACTGGAAGTTATTGACGATACCGTAAGTGAAATCCGGGAAAGGGTTACCGATGATAGTTCGATCGTCATTATTACCTCCGTTGGTAATGATGCCGTCTCCATTGATATCCTTAAGCTTGATACTACCTACAGTAGATCTACCCGGTACCTTTGGATTGTTGGCTAGGTCTTCAGCATTCATATAGTTACCGAGCTTTACCAAGCCGTAGAATTGTCCAAAAGGCTTCCCAACCTGAGTAATGTGGAATGAACCATACACTCGGTCGATTCCGTCTGCCAATGCAATTACTTTATTCCTGTTGAAGGAAATATTGGCACTGGTAGTCCATTTGAATCTACCATCTGTATTTCGGGTGTTGATCGAAAATTCATGACCCCAAAATTTGATTTCTCCGATATTGTCATTGAAACTTCCGAAGCCTGATTCTTGAGGAATCTGAACGCTGTAGAGGAGGTTAGTTGTGTTTTTCTGATAGTAATCGTACACAAACTGGATTCGATCATCAAACAATCCTAAGTCAATTCCCATGTCGAATTGTTTGGTAGTCTCCCATCCCAGGTTGGCATTGGCCAAAGAGGTCAATCCAGCACCTGGAACCACATTGTTATTGAATACGTGGTTGATGGTATTATTTACCAGCGCATATTGGGTGTAGTTACCGATGTTGTTGTTACCGGTCACCCCAAAACTACCTCTCAACTTTAGGAAGGAGATTTTTTCATTGGTTTTCAAAAACTCTTCATCAGACATTACCCAACCTGCAGACACAGATGGGAAAATACCCCAACGGTTATTTGCGCCGAATCTTGAAGATCCATCACCTCTGATAGCCGCTGTCAAAAGGTATTTTCCTTTATAGTTGTAGTTCAATCTTGAAAGCAAGGAGGTCAAAGACCATTCGTTAATGCCAGTTGTGGATGAGTTTCGGTCTATATTGATGGCTCCTTGGATGGTAGGAATACGGTCATCCGCATAGGTATTGGCATTGATCGTAGTCCGTTCGTTTCGATAATATTGATTGGTGTAACCCAACAAGACATCAAATCCATGATCTCCATAGGTCTTTGCATAAGTCACCAAATTCTCATTCAACCAGCTCAGGTCGTCATTGGTCTCTCTCGTATAGCGGGCCACGGTAGGAATTGGCGCGTTGAGTGAGTTGGTCGCAGTAGAAGGGTTGAAGAAGGTAAAATTTGAATTTCTGATCTCTGCGTTGAACGTAGACTTGATGGTCAGCCCTTTGATCGGCTTATATTCCGCAAAAGCATTGGAAAGCAAGTTCGTGGTTTTAGTTACGTTAGTGATTTCCTTTGCAGCTCTTACCCAGTTGGCATAGGCCCAGATATTTCCTGTATTTGACGGGAATCTATTGAAATAGGTCAAATCTCCATTTTGATCATAGATATCCATAATTGGCCATGTGTGGATGGCATTAAAAAGCAAACCTTGGCTTCGGTCTCCATCTGTACGTGGAGAAAAGTCATACACATAGGTTGGAGCCACATTAATTCCCACTCGGAGATTATCGAGGATTTTATAATCCGTATTGAGTCGCATGGAGTACCTCTGATAGTCTGTGTTGATTACCACACCTTTTTGATCAAATACCCCAGCCACTAACGAAGTATTGCTGCGGTCAGTATTTGAAGTCACAGTCAAGTTGTAATTCGACATAGGCGCTACCTGCAAAAGGGCATCAAACCAGTCGTTGTTTTTGTCTCTGTATTGAGCTGGATTTTGAAAAATATCAGGAACAGGCTGCTTGGCATCCTCAAAAAACTCTTTCTTAAACTGGGCAAACTCCTCTGCATTCATCATTTCCAACCTGTTGTAAGTTGGCACGTGCTGCAACCCGGTGTATACATTTAAGGCCACATTGGTTTGATTTGCTTTTCCTTTGGTAGTCGTGATCAAAACCACACCATTAGCCGCTCTCGATCCATAAAGTGACGTAGAAGCTGCATCCTTAAGCACGGTGATATCCTCGATTTCGTCAGGGTTGATATTGGCAATGTTACCGGTGATAGGGAATCCGTCCACTACGTACAGCGGTTCGCTACCTGCAGAAACAGACAACTGTCCACGAATTCTTACTGACATTCCTGTACCAGGTCGTCCGGTAGTCTGGTTGATTTGCACCCCTGCCAATCGACCTTGCAGCTTATTGGTGATCTGAGCCACAGGCATATCCCTAAGGTCATTTCCAGCTACGGTCTGTACAGCTCCGGTCACTTCTCGTTTGAGCTGGCTACCGTAACCTACAACCACAACCTCAGAAAGGTCTGAGGTAGAATAAGCTAAATTGATGTTGAGATTAGTCTGACCTGCTACTACGGCAATCTCCCTGGTAGTAAAACCAACAAAGCTGATCACTAAAACATCACCGGGAGAAGCATCTATGGAAAACACCCCGTCGATATCGGTAACCGTACCTTTTTGAGTGCCTTTAATAGAAACCAAAGCGCCGGGAATAGGCTCTTTGTCTGGATCAGAAGTCACAACCCCTCGTACGGATTGCGTCTGACCAATACTCGCTATGCTAAAGCAAAGCATTAACAATAAAAATCCGAAAAGCCGGACTTTTATCTTAGATAGATAGTGGTTATTCATATTGGTGGGTTTAAAGTAATTTGTAATAATTCCGATTAAATATCCTAATCCAACTGACCCATCCCATCCTGTTGAATCCTGCATAAAATTCAGAAAATCAGTAGCTAACAAGCAGGATAGAGCAGGATACCGCCACCCAAATCATTTAATCAAATTGAAGTTTTAAAAAAAAATACCACTGAGATAAAAGTCTATAAAATACAGGATGCAACAGGATACTGAACAACTTATTTATACATAATAAGATTGAAAAATTATTTAGTCAAAAATATATAAGACACTATACAAAAACCATTGAATATTGAATTCATTCTGATTATACTTAAGCATTATTGTCAATAAGCATTTATGAAAAAATTGATTTCAGCTCAATCCTATTTATTCATTTTTATTCTTTTAGGCGCTCTGATAGCAAGCTGCACCCCAGAAAAAACCTTAGAACTCCGAAAAGGATCCAAAATTACCCTCGTGGGAAATAACCTTGGCTCCAGGATGATGGAGTATGGACTTTTTGAAACTGAGATGCACATGAGGTATCCAGACAGTACACTTTTCATCCGTAATCTCTGTGATCCGGGAGACACACCCGGATTCAGACCTAGGTCGGCATCCAATGACCCTTGGGCTTTCCCGGGAGCCGAAGAGTTTCAGGATGAATATGGGACTCATTCGGATTCTCAGGGATTTCTCGAAAAACCCGATCAGTGGCTGACCCGACTTCAGGCGGATATCGTCATCGGCTTTTTCGGCTTCAATGAATCTTTTCAAGGACCTGAAAAACTCCAAAACTTCAAAGATGAACTTGAAGCATGGATCATTCATTCCAAATCCCAAAAATACAACGGCAAGTCAGCACCCCAACTTGCCTTGGTCTCTCCTATTTCCTTCGAAGATCTGAGTGAGATCAAAGACGTGCCCAATGGCAAAAAAGAAAATGAAAACCTCTCCTTATACACCAACGCCATGGCGGATGCAGCCAAAAAGCATGACATCGTATTTGTCAATGCTTTTGAGCCCAGCAAGGATTGGTACGAGGAAAGCGAAGAGCCGCTAACGATTGATGGTTCGCAACTCAATGAAGCTGGGTATGCCAAGCTGGCCGAACTTTTAGCAGATAAGCTTTTTGGAAAAGAATCTAGAAAGGCAGAACCCAACCGTGACCTGATCCATCAAGCAGTGATGGAGAAAAACTGGTTTTGGCACAATGACTATAAAATTCCCAATGGAGTTCACGTCTATGGCCGTCGATATGATCCTTTTGGACCAGACAATTACCCTTTCGAAATTGAGAAAATCCGTCAAATGACGGCAATCCGAGATACGGCCATTTGGGAAGCTAATCTTGGAAAAGTCAAAGATCTCGCTGCCGCTGATGCTAAAACGAGGTCATTGCCCGAAGTGAAAACCAACTATAATCCGGAAGCGAATGGAAGCTTGGAGTATAAATATGGAGAAGATGCCCTGAAAACCATCAAAGTACCTGAAGGCTACAAAGTGGAGCTTTTTGCCTCAGAAAAGGAGTTTCCAGACCTGGCCAATCCCGTACAAATGTCCTTTGACAACAAAGGCCGTCTTTGGGTAGCCACCATGCCTAGCTATCCGCATTACAAGCCGGGCGACTCGCGTCCAGCGGATAAGCTGATCATCCTGGAAGACACCAACAACGACGGAAAAGCGGACAAGCAAACCACCTTTGCAGACAACCTTCATATTCCGGTTGGTTTTGAAATCGCTCCCGAAGGAGTTTATGTGTCCCAGGGTACCAACTTGATTCTATTGATCGATGAGAATAAAGACGACAAAGCCGATAGAAAAGAAATTCTCCTGAGTGGATTTGATGATCATGACACACACCATGCGATTTCGGCATTTACCACAGATGAAAGCGGTGCGATCTACATGGCTGAAGGGGTGTTTTTGCATACCAACGTAGAAACTTCCTACGGCCCTGTTCGCGCGACAAATGGGGGCTTTTACCGCTATGAGCCCAAGCGTCACAAGCTGGAGCGTGTCAACCAAGTCAGCATCCCTAACCCTTGGGGCATTGCCTTTGACGAGTGGGGACAAAACTTCTACGCCGAAACCTCCGGCCCTAATGTCAACTGGATGCTTCCAGGATCTACCCTTCCTCGTTATGGAAACGGGAACTTCAAAGGACCCAACCTGATCGAAAAAGATCACATGGTGAGACCGACCTCCGGATTGGAATTTATCTCCAGCCGCCACTTCCCTGAAGACATACAAGGAGATCTGATCATCAACAATACCATCGGCTTCTTGGGCACCAAGCAACATCAGATGTTTGATGATACGGTAGGATTTACGACCAAGTGGAGACAGGATTTGGTGGTGTCTTCGGACCGAAATTTCCGCCCGGTGGATATGGAGATTGCTCCTGACGGCTCGCTATACATCGTAGACTGGCACAACATCCTGATCGGACACATGCAGCACAATGCCCGCGATCCACTCAGAGACCATGTCCATGGACGAATCTACCGAGTAACCTATCCTTCCAGACCTTTGGTCACTCCTGCCAAAATTGATGGAGCAAGCATCTCCGAATTGCTGGAAAATCTAAAACTACCCGAATACCGGTCCAGATATCGCTCTCGTCGTGAATTGAGAGGAAGGGATGCCGCAGAGGTGACTGCAGCAGTAGAAAAATGGGTGGCCGGATTGGATAAAAATGACCCACAGTATGAGCATCACCGACTCGAAGCGCTTTGGGTGACCTGGGGAGCCAATAAAGTCAATCAATCGTTGCTTAAAGAACTGTTGAAATCTGCTGACCATCGTGTAAGAGCAGCTGCCACCCGGGTAGTGCGGTACACCGGACACCAGATAAAAGATCAGTCAGAACTCCTCATGGCTTCTGCCAAAGATCCTCATGGTCGAGTTCGCATGGAAGCCATAGCAGCAGCCTCCTGGCTGCCTAGAGAAATCGGAACACCGATTTTGGCTGAGGCAGAAAAACAACCCAAAGACAATACCTGGATTCCTCGTACCCTCGAAACAGCCGTTGCGCACCTGAATGGGCTTTCTGTCCAGCAGAAAAAAGAGGAGGACATCAAGTCCTCGCTGACAGGTTCGGATCGGGAGCTATTTGTCCTCGGAAAAGAAATCTACGCCAGAGAAGGCTTCTGCGGCACCTGCCATCAGATGGATGGAGGAGGCTTGACCGCCTCACAGTTCCCTCCACTAAGAGGTACCCCTTGGGTGACCGGCAGTCCGGAGCGATTGATAAAAATCGTCCTCAAAGGCATCATGGGCCCTATCGAAGTAGCCGGTCGAGAATATCCTGGACAGGTACCGATGACTCCTTACGAAGGCATGCTCAATGACACGGAAATTGCTGCGGTTTTGACGTATGTCCGTAACTCCTTTGGCAATAAAGCCACTCCGATTTCACCTGATTTAGTGAAAAAGGTAAGAGACGAGGTGAAAGACAAGGAAGGTTTCTGGAGTCCTACAGAGCTGTTGAAGATGCATCCGATGGAGAAATAGAAAGTCGGATTTGGGATGTCGGATTGGGTTCGATATTCGGAGTTCCTTATTCGTTATTGAGAAATTTCGCCCCCGGTAGTGTCACCACTAACGGAACCAAAAAAGGGAGTGGTGACACTCCCTCAGTCGAGCGTGATTTCAGACTTCGGATTTATTCGAAATTCGATATTCGGCGTTCGTTATTCGTTATTCGTCTTTATTGAGTTATTGGTGGCATGATTTTTTTGGATCGTTCCACCAATACTTGTTTTAGGGGACTCATTATAAATTCAGGTTTGAGGCTCCTATTTCTGTCGTAATTCAAAAATCGTAAATCGTAAATGAAAGCTTCACTTTGTTTTCTAGCCCTAGCACTTCCTTTTCTTTCCTTTTCTCAATCCAAAACCCTCCGCTTCGAAAAGCAGCTAATCGCCTTTGAAAGCTATGAGTCAGTGGGTATCATGGATGTGGACAAAGATGGACACCTGGACTTGGTGTCGGGAAGCTATTGGTACAAAGGCCCCAAATTCCTCGATCGGCAATTGATCGGCCAAGTGAAGCGATATGGAGAGTACTACGAAGACTTTTCGACCATCCCGATGGATGTGAATGGGGACGGAAATATGGATTTCATCACCGGGGGCTGGTTTGAAGGAAAACTGATCTGGAAAGAAAATCCCGGCAAAAACGGGGAGTGGAAAGAGCACCTCATTGCCGAAACCGGAAACATTGAAACCGTCCGTGCTTGGGATTTGGACGGAGATGGAACCTTGGAAATTGTACCCAATACCCCAAGAAAACCCTTGGCTTTTTACAAATGGGTTGGCCCAAACCAGTTTGAAAAATACGAGGTCTTCGAAACCCAAGGCCATGGACTCGGCTTCGGCGATATCAACGGGGATGGCTGGGGAGATTTAGTCAGCAGCTACGGTTGGTATGAGGCCCCTGCCGACCTGAGGTATGGGGAGTGGACCTTTCACCCCACTTTTGAACTCGGCGATGTCAGTGTGCCGATTATCGTGACCGACCTGACCGGAGACGGACTGAATGATCTGATTTTGGGAAATGGACACAACTACGGGCTTTTCTGGATGGAACAAAAACGGGATGCAGAAGGGAAAATCACTTTTGCCAAGCACGACATCGACCCCTACCACGCCCAATACCATGTGATGGAATGGATCGATCTGGATAGCGACGGCAAAAACGAACTGATCACAGGCAAGCGCTACCGAGCCCACAATGGCAAAGATCCGGGAGAATTGGATGAAATCGGCCTTTATTATTTCAAGTGGGACGGTAAGACCTTTGTCAAAAATGTGATCAGCTATGGTCCTTTCGGAGAAGGTAAGGGAACTGGACTTTACTTTTCCACAGGGGACTTAAATCGTGATGGAAAAATCGACATCGCAGTGGCAGGCAAGGATGGGTTGGCTGTGTTTTTTCAGAAATGAGCCTTACCTAAATTACTTAACAGAAAATCGACCTGAAAAGAACTTGATGTACGTCCAAAATATTTATATTTACACGTGCAATTTATTGAATAATGGATACCAAGCTCACACTTAAACTAGATAAAGGCATCATCGAAAAGGCAAAAGCCTATGCATCGGATCAGCAGGTGAGTCTGTCCAAATTGGTTGAAAACTATTTGAATTCACTTACCTCAACTACACCCAAGAAGGATGATATTACCATTTCACCATTTGTAAAGAACCTGACAAGCGGAACCACCATTCCTGCTGATTACGATTACAAGAAGGATTACCAAGATTATTTGGAGGAAAAATACCGATGAGGAAAATCTTTTTGGACACCAATGTCATCTTGGATCTTTTAGCTGAAAGACACCCCTTCTATGACCCCATTGCTAAAATTGTGACACTTGCTGATCGGAAAGAACTGTTTTTGGTCACTTCTCCACTATCTTTCACTACAGCGGAGTATGTCTTATCCAAATTTGAATCAAAGACGTCTGCCTTACTAAAGCTTCAGAAATTTTCAATTCTCTGTCAGGTAGCAGATGCAAACCAAGAAACGATAGATAAAAGTCTAATATCCGGTTTCAAAGATTTTGAAGATGCTGTTCAGTATTTCTCCGCACTTCAGGCAAACTGTGATTTATTTTTAACTAGAAACCAAAAAGATTTCAAGCAATCTGCATTGCCAATACTGACTCCTGAGGAATTTTTGTCCACCTATCGGAAATCCGGTTAAATCTCGGATTTCAAAAAACTAAACCAAATGACCCTCACCGAAACCTACGCCCGATTCCAATTAGGAGAAGTTATCCCTCCTACCGATCCAGCATTTGCGGTAGTCATGCCGATTGTCAGTGAAACCTTACAGTTGATCGGGAAACTCAATTCCAGCGGAGATATCGCCGAAGCACGGGAAATTCTCAGTCAGATTTTCGGTCAGGAGCTAGATGAAACTACCACCGTTTTTCCACCATTCACGACCAATTTTGGGCGATTTACCACAATCGGAAAAAATGTCTTCATCAACCATGGCTGTTCCTTTCTGGACCTAGGCGGAATCACCATCGAGGATAATGTGCTCATCGGTCCCCAAGTCAAACTCGTCACCGAAAATCATCCCCTAGATCCTGCCACTCGAAAAGGCCTGATCACCAAACCGATTTTGATCAAGCAAAATGCCTGGATCGGTGCAGGTGCAACAATTCTTCCCGGCGTAACCGTGGGTGAAAATTCTGTAGTTGCCGCCGGATCGGTAGTTTCCAAAGACGTGCCTGACCATACCGTGGTGGGAGGAATTCCAGCCAAATTCCTTAAGAAAGTGGATTGAAACACAGAAAGTCGCCGCGAAGCGCAGATAAGGGTAAAATGCCAAAAGCAGAAGAAAATGGTTTCTTCTGCTTTTTTTATTTCCAAAATCGAAATGAATTTATTTCAACAATTATTTATTGTTTTTCAATAAATTTTTACTGAGTTTTGAAAAGTCAAATCCATACCTCTATGAACTCAATCAAAACACAATGGAAAGAAAAGTGGGTCAATCAGCCTTCTTTAATGCTAATTACAGTAGTCATCTGGTCCATCTTTATCGGGCTGTGCATTCAGGCAGGAGCACTGCTGTTTACGGCAGTTTACAGCTTTTTCAATCCTGTTGTAGCTGAAAATCTTTACGAAGGTCTCAACCTTTCCGCTTTGCGTAAACAAAATCTCTGGTATTATGGAGGAGTACTTTCCATCGTCCTATTTATCGCAGGTCAGAAAGCCTATCTTTTTTTCCTAATGATCCGAGTTTTTCTGAAAATCAACCTCGTCAATCCCTTCAGCAGGGAAATTTCCAACCTCATCTCGAGGATCAGCTATGTAGCCTTTCAGATCGGTGTGGCGATCATTTTGGCCTCGGGAGTATTCAAGGGAATGGGAAAAAGAGGCTACGATCTGGACGGCGTGCCTCAGCTGGTCGGCAATGGCTTTGAGTTCTTACTGATGGCAGCCCTGTTGATTGCCATCGGAATGGTCTTCAAGCGAGGCGTGGAGATTCAGGATGAAAATGAATTGACTGTTTAATCTCCCAACTCATGAGAAAAACTACAAATACCCTTCTTTGGGTCATAGATGTGATTTCCACACTGATATTCTGCGCAATGTGCGCCACTTCAGCCTATTTACTCATCTTGTTTTTTTATCATCTATTCGATTCTGAAGGAGCAAAAATCTGGATGTCCGGAAATGATCTGTCTCAGCTTTTTAGCTTGAGTAAAGCTCATTTTGTGATTTTATACAGCTTCACTTTAGCCATTAGCGTATTGAAAGCATTTGTATTTTATTTCACCACCAAAATTTTCAGCACACTCAATCTTGTCAAGCCTTTCAGCCCTGAAATCGCAACGCTGATTTCACGGAT
Organism: Algoriphagus aquatilis; assembly: GCF_042657405.1. NCBI lineage: Bacteria > Pseudomonadati > Bacteroidota > Cytophagia > Cytophagales > Cyclobacteriaceae > Algoriphagus > Algoriphagus aquatilis. Next base: position 149,397 of record NZ_JBHSKS010000006.1, on the reverse strand, counting down.
TAGCTATATGATCCTGGCCGTTGGGATACTTGGTATCATCGCATTTCGCTATTCGGAAATAGTAGAAACAAAGGGAATGGCTCTCAGTGAACTTCAAACTTGGTGGGATGACAAGTATGCCTACTTACTGATGGGCTCGATCATTTTTGTGATCGCTCAAGTTTTCAAAAAAGGGCTGGAAATCCAATCCGAAAACGACCTTACCGTCTAAGCCATGGCAATCATTGTAAATCTAGATGTGATGATGGCCAAGCGGAAAATGTCACTCAATGAGCTTTCCGAAAAAGTAGACATCACGCTCTCCAATCTGTCTATTCTCAAAACAGGCAAGGCAAAAGCCATCCGATTCAGCACACTGGAGTCCATTTGCAAGGCGCTAGACTGTCAGCCGGGGGATATTCTGGAGTTTAGAGATGATGACGGCACCTAGTTTCTTTTGTGTTCGGCGTTCAACATTCGGCGTTCGATATTCAATATTTTTAAATTCGAACATCGAATACCGAATATTGAATGATGAACAAACCAAACCCTGAACATCGAACCTTTTAACCCTTAACCTCTGATGAACCCCCAAGTCGACCTCTTCCTCCTCGAAGGCTGCATGCGATGCCCCAAAGGAGCCACTCCAGCCTGCAAAGTCCACCGATGGACACCTATCCTGGAGCAACTCAGGCAATTTCTCCTCGAAACCGAACTGACCGAAGAACGGAAATGGGGAATGCCGACGTATACCTTGAATGGTAAAAATGTAATCATGCTGGGAGTTTTCAATGATTCCTGTGTCATCAGCTTTCTCAAAGGAATCCTAATTGAGGATTCGGATTCATGGTTGGAATTTCCGGGAGCCAATTCCCAACAGGCCAAAGTGATGCGTCTTACTCAACTTCATCAAGTGGTCGATCGGTCTTTTGCTATCAAAAACTACATCCAACAAGCCATTGACTTTGAGAAAAAAGGAACCAAAGTAGAAGCACCAAGGCAGACTGGAATGGAAATACCGGATGAACTCACCGAAAAATTCAAAGAGCATAAGGGTCTGGAACAGGCATTTTTTGCCCTTACTCCGGGTAGACAGCGCGGCTACCTGATTCACTTCACCGGCGCTAAACAATCCGCCACCAAACTCAGCCGGATCGAGAAATTCGTCCCGAAAATCTTGGATGGAAAAGGGATGTTGGATTAACAGTCGGTCAATTTTCCGCTTTCTGAAATTCGACTTTTCAAACGCATCGTTTCAAGTCCTAATTCTCTTTTCTGATTACCCACTTTTCTATCATTAACCAAATAAAACAAGGTTTGAAATCCGAATAGAGGTGCTGTGGACTGTCGTCTGTGGTAAGTCGACGAATCTCCGCCGTCTTTAAAGCCAATGACCTACTGGGTGGTAAGATTGCGGATATTCATATTCTCTTTTCACTTGATAGGGAATTGGTTTTTGTTAACTTGATCAAATGAAAAAATTTTTCACGCTCAACAATCCCAGCTCCATCACCTTGGTGTACCTGACTTTTGGCTTAGGGTGGATTTTTCTCAGTGATCGGCTGATTGATATTTTATTCAGCAATGACATTCAGCAGCTGACTCGGTTTCAACTCTACAAAGGCTCATTTTATGTAGTCATTACAGCAGTGATTTTCTTTCTGATGATTCGAAGATTGTACGACACAGTCAATCAACGTAACCAGGAGCTGGAACTCCTCTTCTCCAATCCTGATCTGGGTTTGATTCGACTCGATGAGGCAGGAAGATTTTTGGAAGTAAGTGCAAACTTTGAAAAAATCACCGGATATCTATCGGAAGAATTGATAGGCAAACATCCTCTTTATTTTGTGCCCGATCACCTCAAAAACAACGTGGCGGTGCATTTGAGCCAAATACAAAGCGCCAAATCCGCCGATGGGTTCATGTTAAAGACTCCTTTTTTGGCGAAAAACGGCACCAAACTTTTTTTCAATCTGTATGGAATTCAAAATTTGACTGATGGGGAAAAAGAAAAATCCTACATCGCCGCTATTCAAAATATCAGCACCCAAGAGGTAGCCTTAACTAACTTGGAAGCTAAAAACCGCCAACTCACCGAACTGGCCTCAGACCAATCGCACTTGGTGCGTGCTCCTCTGGCGAGAATTCTCGCAATCACTGAAGTACTCAAAGAGGAATATCATTTAAGTGAAGAGGAACGAAATCACCTGATCGAAAAGATCAAACTCTCAGCCGAGGAGCTGGACATTCAGATTCGGAAAATCTCTGAAAAAATGAACTCCTAAATTTAAGTAAGAAGTTTTCAGTCTCAGTATTCAGTTCTGGAGCGACTGGTCACTGGTTATTCATAAAACTTCACTCACTAATAAAATCACAGCAAAGGAGCAGAGTACGCAAAGGGAATTTTGATAGGATCAAGTCAAGATCTCAAATGAAAAAACCTCCCATGCCCCTAGCCTACCGTAGGCAAGTCCGCTGTGAATAGCACTTTGGGACCTCCCAATTTTCCTTGGTGTACTTAGCGTTTAAAAAAATCACTGCGACTGCTTACTGACTACTTCTTCTCCGAGCTTTCCGCGCCCCTGCGGTGAATTTTTCTTTGTGTTCTCTTTTTTATTCTTAGTGAACTTGGCGGTTAATCACTTAACCTCCACCACAAACCGCACATACCTCGTCATCGGATGCACTCCGTTGTCCTTCACCTCAGCAATCACATGCAGCTGACCGATAGCCTTGGCATCAAAACTCACCTCCACTTGATTGCCTGAGGCAGTTAGCCCCGCTTCCCCGGTGTAGGTACCTACTTCCTTGTAAATCCAAAACTTCGTCTCTACCTGATCTCCATCCGGATCGCTGGTCTGAACCTCCAAGCTCAGTTTTTCTCCGGGTTTGGCAGAAAGTCGGGTAGCTCCCGCAGGCTTCACCACCGGAGGATGATTGGCATCGGCATAGTCCATCACACACCAGTCTGCCCGTGCGGCAAAGTCCTGCTGAATCGCCTCAATCCAGCGGATTTGGGGATAAGTCGCATCAAGGGTGTCGGTAAACGGATTGTAATCCAGCACAGCTTTCCCATCTTCCCAACGGTTGGGTTGCTCGGCAGACTGGACCAATCGACCTCCCCAACCACCCCATTGCGGCTGATTGAGATTATCCAAACCTACGTTGATCAGGTGCAGGTAAGCCGGTGAATCGCCTTCCGAGATAAAGTCATACACCCCAAAAGTCCCCCACTGCGCATGGATCAACTTGGTTGGGTCGCCATGGATATGCTCGTCATCTCCGGCCTGCACCTGCCCGTCGCCGTAGCTATAGTATTGCTTCAGCAATGGGCCGTGATTGTTGATGATTTCCTCACCCATAAACTTCCCTTCGAACAAGTACTGCTGGCTCTCCGGAACAGCACGCCTCCAAGCATAGGCAAAGCACCAAAACTGGCTCGAATTGTAATAAATCTTCAGGTCAGGCCAATTGGGCGCGATGTACTTCCGATAGGTAGCATCCTGATCGAGAATGGCATAAATGATCGCTTTGTCAATGACTTTTTGGTAGATGCTTTTCCAATCCTTCGTGCCTTTGTATTGGTCTTCGATAGACTTCAGGGCCCGTGCAATGGTATTCGTTCCACCCCAGACTTGCAGATAGATCGGCTCCCTGTTATCGTCCAGTAGCTTTGCCTTGATGTAGTCCGAACCCTCGGTATCCACTTCCATTTCCCCCTCGAAATCAATATTCCCAACCCGAACCACCGAGCGTAGATAGTCCGCCGTAGGAAAACCGGCCGCATGCTGACTCAGCTTGGGATAGACTGCTTCATAAGCATCCAAAAGCGGGTTCATCCACTCCACTCCCGGCCAACGCAGGTCTGTCTTGGCCCCGTACATGGTTTTGGTCATTTCCATCTCCGAGGTAAAAAGCGTCCCCTTTCCATCCCCCTTGTAATGCCACATCGAAGAAGAATAAATTAACCCCTCAATTTGAAATTCATTGGCATAAAGCAACATCCGGATAAAGGAATCCACATCATCAATCTCCCCGTCGGTGGTGACGATGGTACGGGGTTTCTTGACTTCAACTGTGACTTCCTCTATGGATTCGGTCTTGGGTTGACAAGAGAAAAAGGAAAAAAGCAAAGTGATTAGGAAAAGGTAGCGCATGGGTTAAGGGGTTTGAGAAAGGGAAAATAGGAAATGTGCGGGAGAAATGCGTGGCCTCCATCTAAAGCAAGAGGCAACCCAAAATCAGGGACTGAGCCCATTGAATAGGAATGTGGCTTTAGCCCATTCCCTTGCAAGCCCTATTCTCTTCCTATCGGGCTTTAGCCCAAAAAATCACCTATTAATTACCTCAATTTATTCCTCGGAGGGCCGAAATCGAAACCCGAATGGTGGTGCATGGATTAGTGAAATCCAATAAATTTAAACCGATCGAACCCTTACTAACCATGAACAACGATAAAGCACCCTTTTCCCGGAGAGATTTTGTGAAAGCCGCCGCCCTCAGCGGTGCAGGAATGATGATTGTACCCCGACATGTGATCGGCGGACCCGGATATACAGCGCCCAGCGATCAGGTCAATTTAGGAATCATCGGTGCAGGAGGAAAAGGCAAACAGAATGCTCAGGAGTTTTTGAAACTGGAGAATGTCAACATCAGCGCAGTCGCAGATCCTGCCTATTACTGGAATTTGGCGGATTTCTATTACCGCTCAGAAGCAGGAAGAGGACCTGTGGTGGACATGATCGAAACACAGCAAGCTGCAAAAGGCAATACCAAGCGGGTAGCTCAATACAGCGACTTCCGCAAAATGATGGAAAACGCCTCCGATCTCGACGGCATTGTCATCTCCACACCTGACCATACACACGCCTACCTTGCCCTGATGGCTTTGAAAATGGGCAAACATGTATTCTGCGAAAAACCCCTCACGCACAACATTTGGGAAGCACGAGAAGTGGCCAAAGTCACCAAGGAAACCGGCCTGATGACCCAAATGGGCAATATGGGACACTCCACGGATGGCATCCGAGAGACGGTAGAATACTTGCGGGCAGGCGTGATCGGGGAAGTCAACCAATGCCACGCTTGGGTACCAGCTGGCCGTTGGCTTCCGGGATTGAAAGGACTGCCTGAAGGTAAAACCAACATGCCCATCGGCTTTGATTGGGATCAATGGATTGGCCCGAGAGAAATGGTTCCTTTCCATGAGAATTACGTTCCGGTCACTTGGAGAGATTTCTGGGATTACGGTTGCGGGGCTTTGGGTGATTTTGGTTGCCACGACTTGGATGCCGTGACCTGGGCCTTTAATCTGAAGAGTCCCGATACCGTTCAGGTATTCCCTGCCGGCTATTCCGATAGCAAAATCGCTCCTTATGGGGAAGTAGGCTATTTCAATTTCTCTGCGAAAGGCGATCAAAAAGCCATGAAAATCAATTGGTATTCCGGTGGCTTAAAGCCAGACCTACATCCTGCTTTGCCGGCAGGTTATGCTTACCCAGCAAGAGCTTCCATGTTTGTAGGCAGCAAAGGAATCATCATCAATGACGGCAGCGGCCGCAAGCCTCAGGTATTCCCAGAGTCACTCAGAAACAACATCAAACCACCCAAGCAAACCATCGCCCGTTCTACCGGCCATTTTCAGGATTGGGTAAACGCCATCCGCAATAAGGAGCAATCTTCGGCGAATTTTGAATACGGTTCCAGATTAACGGAGATCACCTTACTGGGCGTGTTGTCCCTTCGATTAGGAGGAAAACTGATCCAGTGGGATTACGAAAACATGAAGGCGAAAGGCCTTCCAGAAGCAGACCAATACATCAAGGAACCGGTAAGAAAAGGTTGGGAGATGTAAAGATATTGGTGTATTAAAACGATTGAGCGGAATGATTCATTCCGCTTTTTTTATTTCTAAAGTCTCAAAAAAACATAGTATTGAGTTTTGACCTGTCAGGTTTTGAAAACCTGACAGGTGTTTTCCCCCATTCATAGCTGTCGGTGAATTTTACCAACCCATCTAAGTTTTATTCTAATTGCAATCAAAAACCCCGTTCATTTCCCAACCACTTTTGCACACGTAGGATTTCCAGCATTTCTTTGCAGTCAAATCTCCCCTGACATGTCCACTCCTACCCTTATCCAGCAAGTCACCTTGGTTAACGAAGGCCAAAGCCAAGTAACCGATGTACTCATCGTCGGCGAGCGAATCCACCAAATCGGTTCGATCCCAGCCCAAGACGGTTTTCGTGTGATTGATGGACGTGGAAAATTCCTCCTTCCTGGAGTTATTGATGGACAGGTGCACTTCCGCGAACCGGGACTCACGCACAAGGCGGACCTCCACAGCGAAAGCAAGGCTGCCGTGGCCGGTGGTGTCACTTCCTTTATCGACATGCCCAACACCCGTCCCAACACGCTGAACCTCGAGCTTTTGGCAGAAAAATATCAGATCGCTTCGCAAAAGTCCCTGGCCAATTATGGCTTTTTGCTGGGAATCAATGGGAAAAATCTGGACGAAGTCATGCAATGGGATACTTCCGGACTTTTGGCCATCACGGATGATGGGCTTTATTTTTCGGGAAAAGGAAACATCCTCGCCGACCGACCGGACATGCTGGAAAGGATCTTTTCGAGGTACAAAGGAGTGATTGCCATTCACTCGGAAAAGGAAGAAATCGTCGAAAAAAATGAGGAAATCTACCGTGAACAGTACGGCGAGGACGTTCCGGTGAAGTTTCACCCGCTGATTCGCAGCGAACAAGCTTGCTATGAGGCGACCGAACGGGCTATCGGCCTCGCTGAAAAACACGGAGCCAGACTCCATATCCTTCACCTCAGCACGGCCAAGGAAACGGCACTTTTCCGAAATGACATTCCACTTTCGGAGAAAAAAATAACTACCGAAGTATCCGTACACCACCTTTGGTTTACCGATCTGGATTATGAAAAAAAGGGCACGCTGATCAAATGGAATCCAGCAATCAAAACCCAAAAAGATGCTGACGGCCTCCTCGAGGCACTGCTGGATGATCGAATCGATCTGATCACTACCGACCATGCCCCGCACACCTTGGAGGAAAAGCTAAAGCCTTATTTCCAGTCCATGTCTGGTGCTCCGTTGGTTCAGCATTCCTTGGTCTGTTTGCTTGAATTTTTTCATCAGGGAAAAATCAGCCTGGAAAAAATCACAGAGAAAATGTGCCATAATCCTGCGATCCTCTACCGAATCAAGGAGCGAGGATTTGTTCGTGAAGGTTACTTTGCTGACTTGGTTTTGGTGGACCTCAACCAGCCTTGGACCGTGGGCAAAGAAAACATCCTGTACAAATGCGGATGGTCCCCACTGGAAGGCACGACCTTTCACAGTCAGGTCACGCACACTTGGGTCAACGGCAATCTGGTATTTGAGGAAGGAACTTTCCACGAAAACGCCAAAGGAAAAGCCCTGGAAGTATGGGACTTGAAAAACTAAACGAGCTCTTTGCAGGCCGAAAGCTCGTCATTGCCACCAAGCACGGGAAAGAATCCGTCCTGAAGCCGCTTTTTGATGAAGACCTTGGGGTGGAATGCGAGGTCACAACAAGCCTCGATACAGATCTATTGGGCACATTTTCGGGAGAAATCGAGCGAACCCTCGATCCAATCAGCACCGCAAGGCGAAAGTGCGAACTAGCCATGGACCTCACCGGTGCGGATTTGGCCTTAGCCAGTGAGGGTTCCTTTGGTGCGCATCCTTCCGCCTTTTTCCTCCCCGCCAATGAAGAGTGGCTGCTCTTTTTGGATCGAAAAAACCAGCTGGAAGTCCACGCCAGACATCTGAGTATGGAAACCAATTTTGCTGGGCAAGAATTCAGTGACTTGAATACCTTGGAGGACTTTGCTCAGCAAGCGCTTTTCCCCAGCCATGGGTTGATTTTGAGAAATCAGCAAAACTGCAACTTCGAAATCTACAAAGGCATTACGGATCAGTCCCTACTTTTAGAACTTGGGGAACAACTTTTGAAAAAGTATGGCAACGCCTACGTGGAGACAGACATGCGCGCCCATCTGAATCCTACCCGGATGAAAGTGATTAAGGAAACAGCCCAAAAGCTGTTGGAAAAAATCCGTTCCTGCTGCCCCTCCTGTTCCCTACCCGGCTTTGCAGTGGTCTCCGCCGAACCAGGCCTTCCTTGCAGTTGGTGCGGAACACCAACCCGATCCATTCTTTTTCAGACCAAAACTTGCACTCATTGCGGGCATACCGATCGAGTTCACTTTCCTCAAGGAAAAACCACAGAGGATCCTATGTATTGTGACCGCTGCAATCCATAAACATTCCTCACAGACACAACCTGATTTTTATCAGGGACTTAGCTAAGGAATGCCTACAAAAAGCTCCTTCGGAGAAAGTATCTTGCTTTACTTTCTTGGTAATCCTAAACTTCTGACCTTATGCGACACGGCATCCTTTTCCTGTTTCTCTTACTTTCGCCCGGACTTGCCCGAGCCTTCCAACCCACACAGGTGGATAAAAAAGTAGATTCACTGCTTTCCTTGATGACTTTAGAGGAAAAAGTCGGGCAGATGAATCAGTACAACGGCTTTTGGGAAGTGACAGGACCGGCACCGAAAGACGGAGATGCCGCCAAAAAATACAACCACCTTCGAAAAGGTCTCGTGGGGTCCATGCTCAATGTGACCGGAACAGAAAATGTTCGAGCCGTGCAAAAAATCGCAGTCGAGGAAACCCGACTGGGCATACCACTTCTGATCGGCTACGATGTGATTCACGGATTCAAAACGCTTAGTCCAGTACCTCTGGCGGAAGCGGCAAGTTGGGACTTGGAAGCTATTCGCAAGTCGGCGGAAGTGGCCGCCTTGGAAGCCAGTGCCGCTGGGATCAACTGGACCTTTGCACCGATGGTGGATATCTCCCGCGATGCACGTTGGGGCCGAGTCATGGAAGGTGCCGGTGAAGACCCTTACCTCGGAAGTCAGATCGCCTTCGCTCGGGTTAAGGGATTCCAAGGTTCGGATTTGACCTTGCCCCACACCATTTTGGCTACAGCCAAGCACTTTGCCGGCTATGGATTTTCGGAGTCAGGCCGGGATTACAACACCGTGGATGTAGGTACCACCACCCTTTACAATGATATTTTACCGCCTTTTCAAGCTGCACTCGAGGCAGATGTGAAGACCTTCATGAATTCATTTAATATCCTAAATGGCATTCCTGCTACCGGAAACTCTTTTTTGCAGCGCGAAATCCTCAAAGGAAAGTGGGACTTTGACGGACTGATGGTCTCTGATTGGGGATCGATCGGAGAGATGGTAGCACATGGATTTGCAGCTGATGGCAAGCACGCCGCCCAACTCGCCCTCAATGCCGGTTCGGACATGGATATGGAGTCTGCCCTCTATGTGGAGCACTTGGTAGCCTTGGTCAAAGAAGGAAAAGTCAAAGAAAGTGACGTGAACGATGCCGTGCGTCGAATTCTGAAACTCAAGTTTGTGCTCGGATTGTTTGAGGATCCTTACCGCTATTGCGATCCAACCCGTGAGGCAGAAATCACCGGCAGCAAAGCCATTCGTGAAGCTGTCCTTGACATGGCACAAAAGTCCATCGTACTGCTCAAAAATGAAAACAGCCTACTTCCACTTCCGAAATCAGGCAAAAAAATCGCCTTGATCGGAAAGTTGGCCACAGACAAAGACAGCCCACTGGGCAGCTGGAGAGCCATGGTTGCACCTAACTCGGCGGTATCGGTGTTAGAAGGACTTCAAGCGCTTGGAACCCATTCCATAAAGGTTGCACAAGGTCCGGTGATCTTTGAAGGCAGCGCTAATTTTGCCACCGAAGTCAAGGTGAATGTAACTGATAAAAGCGGAATGGAAGAAGCCATTCTAGCAGCCAAAGGAGCTGAAGTGGTCGTGATGGTGTTGGGCGAACACGGTTTTCAATCCGGTGAGGCTCGTAGCCGTACAGACTTGGGACTGCCCGGATTGCAGCAGGAGCTTTTGGAAAAAGTCTATGCAGTCAATCCCAACATAGTCCTCGTCCTGATGAACGGAAGGCCACTTACCCTTGAATGGGCCGACAAGCATATTCCTGCTATCGTGGAAGCCTGGCAACTCGGCAGTGAAAGCGGAACTGCCATTGCTCGGGTGCTTTACGGCGACTACAATCCAAGTGGAAGACTGCCGATGACTTTCCCAAGAAATGTGGGACAACTGCCGCTTTACTACAACTACAAGCCTACCGGCAGACCCAATGATCCCGGTCAGAATCTGGTCTTTTGGTCACATTACATGGATTCACCCAATTCGCCATTGTATCCTTTTGGCTATGGGCTGAGCTATACCACATTCACCTATTCAAACTTGCAAATCAGCCAACCTACCTTGCAAAAAGGTGGAAGTATCGAGGTGCAAGTAGTCTTGAAAAATACCGGCAAAAGAACAGGCAAAGAGACCGTCCAACTTTACATCCAAGATCCTGTGGCCTCGATCAGCCGACCCGTACGCGAACTCAAAAGCTTCCAGCAGGTAGAATTGAAATCGGGGGAATCGAAAACCGTAACCATTACCCTTACCGAAAAAGACCTCGGATTCTTTAGCCCAGAAGGCGCTTGGGTCGTGGAACCGGGGCTCTTTAAGGTGTTTGTTGGCGGCGACTCCGGGGCTTCGATGAAAGTAGAATTTCAATATGAATAGGAGTAAAAAGTTGACTTAATCCCCAAATGAAAAAGAGAGCGAGGTTTATCACGCTCTCTTTTCTGCTTTTATTCGACCAGAATATCCGCTTTCTAAACAATAAGCTAAAAAAGAAAAGTTTGAGGTCCTTTTTCTACTGTGGACTGTGGACCTTCGTCTGTGGACGCTTGTCCGCACTGCAAAATTCAAAAAATAACTTGTTGCCAAGAGAGCGGGTAATCATTAGCCACTAAAACCTACCTTTGTCAGAAATCAGCTTGGAAGTCCTCTTTTCCAACTTTTTGCGCAGCGCAACTAACTGACTTTGATAAGCAGGATTTTTCGCAAGGTTGTTTTGCTCCAAAGAATCCAACTGCAAGTCATAGAGCTCTTCATGAGACGGATCATTGATATAGCGAAAATACTTCCAACGCTCCGTGCGAAGGGCTTCACTTGGAGGAATAATTGGCGTTTGCCACAGGTGCTCGGTGACAAATTCCTTTCGAGCAGTCAACTTCGACGACAGAAGGGAAATTCCCTGCCATGTCTTGGGAACAGGAAGTCCGGCCAAGTCCAAAATCGTCGCCGGCACATCGATATTGAGTGCATATGCAGTGTTTCTTTTTCCACCTGCTTTTCTTGGGTCAAAAACAATGAGAGGCACCCGCAGGGAAGGTTCGTACATCAGCCATTTGCCTGCGAGTTGGCGTTCCCCAAGGAAGTAGCCATTGTCCCCCATCAGGATGATGACGGTGTTTTCAGCCAATCCTTTTTCAGCCAAAGCCTTTCGGATCTTGCCGATTTCAGTATCCACTTCTGAGATCATGCGGTAGTAGCCTTTGACACTGTGCTGGTACTTCTCCGGCGTATCAAACCGCCAATGCCAACGAGTGCGGTTTTCCCCTGTTCTCACATATTCTGGCTGGGCCAAAAATTCCGCATCTGAGGCCATGATCGGATCAGGAATGACCGTCTTTTGATACATCGTGTCGTACTCCGGCGACCAGAAATACTGAAGCGCTGCCGGGTCGTGCGCATGAGGAGCGCTGAAACTGAGCGAAAGCATAAACGGCTTTTCGCTGGGTGCATTTTGAATAAAATCTATCGCCTGCTGTGCAGTATAGCGAGTCAGGTGAACCGTATCTTTCCTGATCGTCTTGAAAAAATACCCGCGTCGATCGTCGTGTTTCCCATTTCGGTCATAGTCCTCCCCCTGATCAAATAGCTCCGAAAATCCGGGATAATTCACCCCGAATTTTCCAAAGAACCCCGTGTGATAGCCTCCTTTCCGAAGCTCCATGGGATAAGATTGATCGATAAAGGGTTGCTTGATGTTTCCCTGACCAAAGGTGTAAGCATGCGTACGTTCGTAAAGTCCCGTGAGGATACTGGCCCGACTGGCGGCACAGATCGGCGTGGTGACAAAGGCATTTTCGAAATAAGTTCCTTCGGCTGCCAAACGATCCATTTCTGGAGTTTGGATGATCGGATTACCCGCAAAACCCAGGGCATCCCATCGCTGATCGTCGGTGAGAATAAAAATGATATTGGGCTTAGTTTGGGAAAAGACCTGAGCCACTGGAAGAAGGAGAAAAAGAAGCAGGGTGACTTTTTTCATTCTTCAAGATAGTCGATAACCCAAAAGAAACGCATCCTGCCCTAGGTGATTTCATCTTCCCCATCCCGAAAAATCGATAGAATCTTTTCTAAATCCTGCCTTAGCCTTGTGAATATGGGGAAATATGCCAAGCTTGGAGAATACAACAACAGCGATTTTCTCCAAAGAAACACCTCATCACCCATGGCAAAAATTCTGGTAGTCGGGAGCTCGAATACAGATTTGGTAGTAAAAACCGGGAGATTTCCGCAGCCGGGCGAGACGGTAATGGGAGGAGATTTTTTCCTGTTTCAAGGAGGAAAAGGAGCCAATCAAGCCGTGGCCGCCGCCCGGATGGGTGGAGAAGTAGCATTTATCAGCAAGGTAGGCGCTGATCTCTTTGGCAGTCAAACCATGGAAAGCTTGGAGAGAGAAGGCATTCCTCGAACTTGGATGTCGATGGATGCTTCCACCTCCACAGGCGTGGCCATGATCACGGTGAATGCACTAGGAGAGAATCACATCGTAGTCGTGCCGGGAGCAAATGCCCTGCTAATACCTGAAGCGCTTGATGAAGCCCACGATGCCCTACTAACGACTGATGTTTGGCTTTGCCAACTGGAAATCCCTGTCGAAACAGTAGCCTATTTGGCTGAAAAGGCCAAATCCCTTCGTAAAAAACTTATTCTAAATCCCGCACCGGCAGCAGACTTGCCAGATTTGATTTATCAGGGCCTTTTCTTGATTACCCCAAATGAAACCGAAGCAAGTCTATTGTCCCGTATCTCCTGTGAACAGGAAGCAGATTACCCACGGGTTGCCCAATGGTTTTTGAATAAGGGTGTGCAACAGGTCGTGATTACCCTAGGCGAAAAAGGAGTTTTCTTCAAAAATGCTGAGCTTGAACTCCGAATTCCAGCCCCTTCTGTAGCAGCTGTCGATACCACTGCGGCAGGTGATGTATTCAACGGAACCCTTGCAGTAGCCTTGGCAGAAGGTGAACCTTGGGCAAAAGCTCTTCAAACTGCCATTCAAGCCGCTTCCCTTTCGGTCACCCGCATGGGAGCTCAGGCTTCCGCACCTTATCGAACCGAAGTATTGCCTTAAACCCCTTCATTTTCTGAAAATGACTTATACCTCAAGACCACTCCCCTGCCTTCTTTTGCTGATCGTATTTTCCTTTTCGGTTTTTTCCTGTGATCAAAAGGCCACGCCTGAGAAAAACCCAAGCTTGACCTACCAAGAATATCAACCGAAAGCGAGCGATCTGATCATCGACCGCGGACGGTATGAGGATCAGCTTCAGGGATTTTGGCTGGCTACCTGTATCGCCAACTGGACCGGGTTGGTCACCGAGATGGACAAAATCGGAGAAATCGGAGAGGTAAAGACGGGGGCTTTTTACACCCGGGAAGATTGGGGCAAAACCGACCAACCCAGCATTTGGGCAGAGGGAATCCCAAGCAACCTGTCACCGACGATTGATTTTGTGTTTGCCGACGAGGATACACTTTGGGGAGCGGACGACGACACCGACATTGAATACATGTATCAGGAACTGCTCCTGAGAAACAACACCTCAATGCTGACCGGCGAGCAAATCCGACAAGGCTGGCTACGCCACATCAAAGCAGAGGAAGAAAACTACCTCTGGGTATCCAATCAAAAAGCCTTTGACCTGATGCGTGCTGGACTGGTGCCTCCTGCCACTGGAGATCCGGCAAACAATCCAGAATACGACATGATAGACGCGCAACTGACGACTGAGATTTTTGGACTCTATGCACCTGCTCGGCCCAAAAAAGCGATCGAAATGGCCAAACTTCCTATTCAGACCACTGCCAGAATGGAAAGCCAGTGGATATCGGAGTTTTATGTAGCTATGTTTTCCCTCTCCTCAGCAGCAGATCCGGCTTTGCCGATCAAGGACCGATTAATGTGGATGGCAGAAGAGGCAAAAAGTACGCTGCTGGACTCCTCCTATGCTGCCAGGATGTATGACTTTGTCAAAGCCAAGTACGAGGAAGGAATCACCTGGGAGCAGGCCAGGGATTCCGTCTACATCCGCTACCAAGTCAATCAGCGGGACGGCTATGACCTCACCAGCCGCAACCTCTATTGCAATGGATGCTTTGCTGCCGGGATCAACTTTGCGGCGAGTTTGGTCAGCCTGTTTTACGGAGAAGGCGACCTGATCCAAACCATCAAGATCGGCGCTTTGGCAGGTTGGGACTCTGACAATCCCACCGCTACCTGGGGAGGCTTGATCGGCTTTATGATGGGTAAAAAAGAGGTGGAAAAAGCCTTTGGACGCAAGTTTTCTAACCGATTTCATATCCACCGAACCCGCATTGGCTTTGCCGGAGAAGGGATAGATACATTTGATAACATGGCCAAAAAAGGCCTGTGGATCATAGACAGAGTAGTCCAGGAAGAGCTTGGCGGAGGAGTGGATTTGGAGAAAAACAGATGGTATATCCCTGCTTCTACTCAGCAATAACGCATTACTACTCTAAGCCAAATTCTTGAAGAATGTCAACACAAGCATCTAATCATGGCAGAAAGACCTTGCTGCTAATTGTCATCTACCTTGCATTTATCAGCTTGGGTCTACCCGATTCACTTTTGGGATCAGCCTGGCCTGCGATGTACGAGGGATTGAGAGTGCCGGTGGACTATGCGGGATTGATCTCCATGATCGTAGCAGCGGGCACGGTGGTTTCAAGTCTTTTTAGCGGCAAAGTCATTTCCCGGTTTGGGGTCCCGATTGTTACCACCTTTAGCGTGCTTTTGACGGCATTAGCCTTGATGGGCTTTTCACTTTCCGGTCAGTTTATCTACCTATGCCTGTTGGCAATTCCGCTGGGACTGGGTGCAGGCAGTGTGGATTCGGCACTGAACAACTATGTAGCCTTGCATTTTGAGGCTAGGCACATGAACTGGCTGCACAGTTTTTGGGGAGTGGGTGCGGCAATTGGTCCGATCATCATGGCTGGACACTTTGCCAAAGGAAATTCCTGGTCCAGCGGATATGGAACCGTAGCTTGGATTCAATTGGGATTGGTGGTGATTTTGGTGCTTTCTCTTCCACTATGGGCAAAAAATAAAGAGTCAGAGCAAGCCGAGGAGCCTTCAAAATCCGAGGGATTTTTCTCCTTGATCGGGAGAGTGGAAGGGCTGAAACAAGCCTTACTGGTATTTTTTCTGTATTGCACCATCGAAGCAACTTTTGGTTTGTGGGGAGCGAGTTTTCTGGTTTTCGAGCGGGGTTTTGAAGTAGATCAAGCGGCAAGATTGACTTCGATCTACTACCTGGGTATTACTGTAGGACGATTTCTATCCGGTTTTCTGACGGCCCATTTCACCAACCGGCAACTAGTCTATTTGGGGCAGGGAGTGATAGGAATCGGTTTGATTTTCCTTTTTCTTCCTACCTCCTACACGCTGATTGTCGGATTCCTATTCGTAGGACTGGGTTGTGCACCGATATTCCCCAGCCTATTGCACGAGACTCCAGTCAACTTTGGAGCAAAAAACTCCCAAACCATCATGGGTATGCAGATGGCGAGTGCCTATGTGGGAATCACGCTGATGCCTTTCCTTTTTGGAAAACTCGCCTATTTCACGGGCCATGGTTTTCTTTTGGGGTTTCTGGGAATTTGTCTTGCCGCAATATTCCTGATGACCCGCTTGATGAATCAAAAAGTGTCTAAAGCACCCCATTAATTTGAAATCAATCCTCATGATGAAATCTCTTATCCTACTCTTCACATTCTTGATCCTTTCCCTAACGGCCTATTCCCAAACTTCCGAAGCACAGTTGCTTGAATTGGACAAGGGTTGGGAAAATGCCCTGCTAGCTTCCGACGTGAAATTTTTGGAAAGTTTAGTAGCCGATGAATTTATCTGGGTGCATAATCATGCAGGCCTCATCGATGGAAAAGAAGCAGTGCTTAGCCGTGCAAAAAGAATCCAATCCGGACAAGCTGATGATACCCGAAACCGAACTACCAAAAATCAGCAAGTGGTCATTTTGGGCAAGACCGGAATTGTCAGTGGATTCACCGTGGTTGATCGAGGCCCAAGCCCGACGCTCTACCACTTCATGCGAACCTATGCTTGGGTAGATGGGAAATGGAAGTTGCTAGGAAATCATACTATGGCTATTCCAGAACAGGAATAAAACTGATTTCATCTGTTTATATTTTGATTTTTTAAGGTCAGATGGAATGCCCTAGATAATCATTTCCCTCTGTGAGAAGCATTTTCTCATGGGCATTTCATGTGATTATAATTTGATTTTTAAAGGCCACATGAAATCTCGCATGGATTATAATGATTCATCTGTGTGTCGCTTAGCGTCATGCTCGATTTCATTTCCTTTTTTCCACAAAATACATGTCGACTTGTTTGTAGCTTTTGACATCAATCTGACCCCGATGAGTGCAGTGAAACACTTCCTTTACCAATTCATAGGTATCACCTGAAATATTGACTTTTCCAGGCTCTCCCGAAGACTCAATTCTGGAAGCCAGATTCACAGTACCACCCCAAATATCATAGGCAAACTTATTTTTCCCTACTACTCCAGCTACCACAGGTCCTGTGTGAATCCCTATCCTGGCCTGAAAATAAAAGTCATTGCCCTGGGAAATTCTTTGAGATTTGACCTCCTCCAGAAAGGCTACCATTTCGAGTGCAGCATCGATTATTCTTATTTCATCATGTATGCCTGGAGCTGGAACTCCACTGGCTGCCATGTAAGAATCCCCGATCGTCTTGATTTTCTCTATTCCATGTTTTTGGCTGATTTCATCAAATCTGCTAAACAAAAAGTCTAATTCCTCGACAAGTTTTTTGGGAGAAATGGATTTGGTCATCTGTGTAAATTCCTTGAAATCAGTAAACAACACCGTGACCTTAGGGAAATGTTTCGCTTCCACTGAACCTCGCTGTTTGAGTTCTTCCGCCACCTTGGAAGGCAAAATATTTTTCAGCAAACTTTCGGAAAGGTCCCTTTCCTTCATCAAATCGTAGGTTCTAGCTTTCACTTGCGATTCTAGGCTATCGTAGAGAAGGGCATTTTGGAGTGAAATAGAGAGCTGAACAGAAAGCAAGTTGAGTAACTCCACATTTTCTTCTGTAAAGGCGTTGGTAATATGCTCATTGACCAAATAGATGGTCCCGAGGATTTTGCCTTGATTGATGATCGGAGCACAAAAGACAGACTTACTTCCCAAACGGATGATGTCGTCATTTTGAACAAACTTGCCAAGTGTGGAAGCATCACTCAGCACCACGGGCTTGCCTGTACGTTCGGCATATTGGACTACTTTAAGTGAAAGTGGATGCTGATTACGGGGCAATTTGGTTAGATCGATCAATTCCGTGCTGTTCCCTTCCTGCTTAGAAAGGTCATTGGAAGCTCTAATCATCCATTCTCCTTTTTCCTTGATCAAAAACCAGCCCTTGTTTGCTCCTGCATTTTCCAGAAGAAGCTCCATCATCTTGCGCAGCAGGTCATTGAGCACAATTTCTCCTGAGATCACCTGTGAAGCTTTAAAAATGGTGGACATATTAAGGTTAGTATGCGTCAGAGAGCCAGACTTGGATGAAATAGAAGTAGAGACCTGGGCGGATGAAACCGGAAAATGCTTTTTATTCTTTAGCATCAGCTGGCTAACTTTTGCATTGGCTCCATAGGATTTATAGAGGTTGATTGCCTTGCCCAAGTAAAACTTATGGGCTTCTTCTCTTCCCAATTGGTCAAGAAAATAGGCAAACTGCTCACAGGCCAAAGCACCTTCTAGAATAAGTCCGTTCACTTTGGCTTCATGAATGGATTGCTCGTAATGATCCCTTGCCTTGGTAATATTGAGCTTTCGACGGTAGTTTTCAGCCAGTACCAAATGATACTTGTTGTTGTAGGAGAAAGGTGCTGTGCGCTTGTACCAGTTGATTTTTCGAAGACAAAGTTCAAGTTCGGCTTCTGCCTTGATGCGTTTTACTCCTTCCAGTTTTGGCAGGTATGCGATCAAAATCAACGCTCTGTAAAAGTAAAATGCACCGATATGAAATAGGCTGATGCCCGCATCTTTGTATTCCATAGCCCTTTGAGAAATGAATGCGGCCCGTTCGATTCTACCAAACAGGTAATACATCATCATCTGATACACCGAGGACTTGAAAATGCCATTCAGGGCGTTCGTCTTCTTTTGATAGTCAAAGGTTTTGGCATAGTCGTAATATTTTCCTTTGATTATTCCCGAGGTATAAGCCGAATCCTGCAAATGATCCATCATTTGCCGGATCGAAGACACATCGAGTGATGTGTTTTTTTGATTGATCACATGCTGCAGTGCATGGTCATAGGTCTCCACTTCGTCAAAAAACTGAGGAAGAGGTGTGCCCGAAAACAGCTGCATAAAGCAATAAACTTCAGCCCCATAAGCCGCAAAGACATAATCACCTACCTCGACCCCACGGATATAGATATCACGCGTGGTCTCTTGGGAATCGACCAGAGGCATGGTCCAGTGTCTGACAAAGACATTGGTAATCAGATGGGATTTAGGGAATTCTTCACGGGCATCATATTTCTCCACAATATCTCTTGCCAGCTGGGCAAATTTGGCACCCAGACGCATTTCACCGGTCAGTCCGCAAAGCACTAGTCCATATCCCCCATAGCCACTGGAAGAGGCGGGTGTATTGCCATACTTGACTGAAAGCTTGACCTGCTCAAAAATCAGAATAGGATTCATATTTGGCAGTCCCACATAGGTAGGACCATTCAGGTAGGTAAGCATCCGAATAGCCGCCAGCTTGACCGGATCTGTCATCAGCGGTTTGTGATAGAGCGATTCGATGGTCTCATTTCTTAATGCCCATCTGGCCGAAAGGAAATTTCGGATGATGGTCGCTTTGGTTGGGTTTTTTGGAAGAACGACACCAAGTTTTTCCAAAAACTCCAGTCCGGAATAGATACTGTCCAACAGTCTATTTTGGGCATGATATGCCAAAACCCTGATTTTATAGGCGGTCTCGGCTTCTAAACTGGTATGGACATGCTTTAAAATAGCATCAATATGACGGTGAGCTTCTTCAAAATCAGTTTTCAAAAAAGCATTTTCTGCCATCTCATTGTAGAGGGCCAGGGTTGTGTCATAGTGAGTTTGCCAAGAATCTTCAGGAAGCAGAAAAAGGCCCGTTTTAGCATACTTTAGCCCAATATCGTAAGCAGCAGAATTGCGAGCCAGCTCTGATGCTTTGAGGTTTAGCCGAACCAATTCAGCTCTTTCCGACAGATCAATCATGCTTTGGATACCATTGTTCAAGTGATCCACCAGATCAAATCGCCACTCATTTTTGTCTTCCAAAAGATTCGCTTGAGAAAGCTTTCTTCCAATCAACAGATGAATATCAC
The DNA here is from genome assembly GCF_042657405.1 of Algoriphagus aquatilis. NCBI lineage: Bacteria > Pseudomonadati > Bacteroidota > Cytophagia > Cytophagales > Cyclobacteriaceae > Algoriphagus > Algoriphagus aquatilis. The sequence continues at coordinate 129,718 of NZ_JBHSKS010000006.1, read as the reverse complement.
TCTTGTCTTTTTCGGATAGGCTTGAATAGGCAGCCTGCTGAATCCTATCGTGAGCGAAGAGGTAATTGTTTTTTTCTTTGAAACCGGAATTACGAAGGATTAAGCCATTGATAAGAACCTCGTCCATTCCTTTGTCGAAGTGTTCCAAAGAAAGAGGAACCAGTTGCTCGAGAAGTGATTTATCAAAAGAATTACCAAGGCAAGAAGCATAGGAAATTACTGTGGAAGCTTCTTTACTAAGCTTGGAAAGCTTAGATGTCATGTATTCGACCACATTTTGGGATGACTCCGCCTGAATGATCCGCTGGATATCCCATTTCCAATGCCTGGTTTTGGGATTGATGACAATCGCTCCTTCCTCATACATTCCCTTGAGAAATTGTAAGGTGAAGAAGGCATTCCCATTGGTTTTTTGATAGATAATGGAAGCTAATTCAGAGATCCCCGGACTTTCTAATCCAAATGTGTCCAAGCAAATCTCCCGAACAGAAGCCAACGTCAAATCTCCCAAGACGATCTGAATAGGATCAAGTCCCACAGAACTCAAAGCCCTGAGCATGATTCTCAGCGGATGTGCCTCATGGACCTCATTGTCTCGGTAGGTACCTACTATGAGCACCTCGTCATTGGAAGCATCCTGTAGCAAATTTTGAAGGATGGTGATCGATCCCAAATCTGCCCATTGCAAGTCATCAATCAAAAATACCGTGGGATGATCTACCGTGCCGAGGGCCCGGATAAATTTCACCATCGTGCTGTTGAATCGGTTTTGACTCTCCGTTCCACTCAAAACCGGAATATCTTCTTGCTCTCCAATCAAAAATTCCAGATTGGGAAGAATATCCGAAATCACCTTTCCTGATCTTCCGAGGGCTTTTTGAATTCGATTAGCCCAAAATTCTATTCGGTCATTTTCTTCCAGCAGGAGTTGGTCTATGTGAACCTGGAGCCCACTGATAAGTGCAGAGTAGGGTATGTTTTTTTGGAGGTGGTCAAACTTGCCTTCAATAAAATAACTCCGGTGCAAAAAGGCTATTTCTTTAAATTTCATCGCAAGAGCCGTCTTTCCAGCCCCAGAGGTACCACTGATCAGTATAAGCGGCTTGGAGGTATCGTGAATCTTCTCAAACGTTTGTTGGAGGATCCGAATTTCGCGCTCTCGGCCGTAAAGTTTGTCAGGAATCTTCAGTTCCGAACTGATGTCAAACTGCCCAAGCTGATAGGTTTTTTGGTTTATGGGAGTGACCTCCACCCCACTAATTTCCTCACTTTTAAACAAGTCAAATAGCAGACCGGAGCAGCTTTGGTAACGGTCTTCAGGATTTTTGGCCATGAGTTTGGCTACTATCCTCGAATACAAAACCGGAACGTGTGGAAACCTTTGATGAAGTAAGGGTATTTCTGCTGCAATGTGCTGATGGATCAAAGCAAGATTCTCATGCCCTGCAAATGGCAATTCTCCACAGGCTAGGTAATAGAGCGTTATTCCCAAGGAGTAAAAGTCCGTTCTGAAATCTACTTTTCTGTTAACTCGGCCAGTTTGCTCTGGAGAGATAAAATCAAGGGTCCCATCCAGCTCATTCTGAATCTCTACCTGATCGTCTTTGCCGATGAGCTGGCTTATCCCCAAATCAATCAGGGTTGCCAATCCTGTTTTTTCGTTGAAAATAATGTTGCTCGGCTTGATGTCTTTGTGAAAGACACCTGAATCGTGAAGGTCTTTTAGAGCTTCTGCAATCTGGATAGAAAGTCGAATTACAGGTCCGAAGCCAACATTAGTGAAGGTTTTTCCATGTAGATCTACCCCTTGGACAAAGGAGCGAACCAAGACTTCCTGATCACCGGCCTTATCAATTCGGATAGCTCTGACGATCTTTGAAGAATGAATCCGCTCACTGATAAGCAGTTCATTTCTGAGCCTTTGCAATTCACCTTCGGGTGCGCTGGCGACATTGGGGATTTTATAAATGACCTCACAATTAGCCTCCACATCAAAGTCTTTGAAAAAGAGGTAATTCTTATTCTCCTTGAAGGTTTGATTGGGAAGTCTAATCATAAAGCATCAAAACTGGATACTGATGGAAATATTTTTTAATTCCATATACTTTTTGACCGGCATGTGCAGGTCCACGAGCTCCAGATCCTGAAGGAAATTGGCTTGTAATTTTTGTAATTCAGGAGTGGCAAATTTGTAATCCACATCGATCAGTCTGGTCACTGTATGGTCATTGAAAAATAATTTCCATTCCAAGGCATACTTGAAAATATCGATAAACTTCGCTTGGTCTTTCGCTTTAAAAGTGTCCTTCCTTGTGGCAGGTGGTGGCACCCGCATCCGGAGAGGAAGCCTATTGATGGGAATGGTACCATAGGAGTGGTGATCGGTGGCATGCGCCACGGAGAGATCCCACATGACTTTGGCCAAACACCCTGCGAGCATGTCGCCTTCCATGATTTTTTCTCCGGAAGGAAATCCCGGCAGCCACTGAGCGATATAGTCCGCCCAGATTTTGATTTCAGGCTTTTCTTGCGCAGGAATATGCTTGACTACTTCTTTGGTAAACCTCAAAAAAGCATCATAATACTGCTTTAGGAAGATATTGTAATCCGAATTAATCGGAGTGGGTTCAATGTCCCAGACAAATTTTGGATAGGACGAATTACCTTCGATTCCCACATAGCCAGACTCTAAAAGCGTCAATAAGCCATCCTGAGGTCCACAAAATCCGGTAAATGGATATTTTTGATCGTTGTATACGGGAGAGCTCTTACTTTCTAAAACCGAATCATTCAGTGTAAGGGTAAACTGAAAGTGAGGATAAAGAATTTTGAATACGGTGTTATCTACAGGCAAAGCAGTCTTGGTGATTGCATTAATCGTATCAAAAGGAAAATGGAGGATCGGGTGTGTAGAAAGCAGGATGCGATAGGTAGCTCCCATCATCGCAAAATTTTTGGCAAGGGACCACGCATCTCCATCACCTGGCAGGACCAACAGTTGGGTTTCAAAAATGTAAATTCCGTGTAGCCTCAACCTGTTTTCATCCTTAGGCTTACTCATTAGAGCAACCGTAGAGGCTACATAAAGTCCTTTGAAAGGAATGACGTTTTTCATACAACTGAAATCCGCCACATAATACTCATCCCCTTCTGATTTATCCTTTAGTTGTTCGGCAAAGATCTTTTGCAATGGCTCATCAATCGTAGCATTTAAAAACTTGGCTAAAGGAGTGGTGTAAATCTGATCACAAAAGACCTCATCATCCAAAATTTCCCAACTAGGATTTTGCCAAGCCTTCAACATGGCTTTGGGCCAATAAAAAAGAACGTTTCGAATGTATCGAAATCCGATATTCCAAAACCAAGTCCGTTGCTCATCTTTGGGTATGTGTACTACAGCAGGCGCCTCTCCAAAAGGGTGTGAAGGACTTGGCTGAGGCCATGGGCCTTTTCGGTCGTAGAGATACTTTGGTTTATTCATATCCTAAAATGTTCTCGTTAAAACCCCATTAAAATTTGGCCCTCTTCTAAAAAGTCATGAAGAAAACCTGAATGGGCATTGCTTCTCCAAATTGCATCAAAAAGCCAATGAAAAAAAACAGTTTATTTCTTTATAGAAATATTAGATGATATTTTTTGTATTTTTTTGATATCTATTGAATTTCAAGCTAAATAGACACCTACTAAACACGGACGAACTTGACTGTCCTTTTTTTTAATCAGGAAAATTCAATTTTCAATTCAACCTCTAAACTGAATGGTTTATGCACATCCCTTATCCCCTTCTTATCTCAACTTGGTCTAGATAGCTATTCACTTTTAACCCATTATCCTCCCACCTTTTAATTTTTGATCCAAATGAATTCTTCAACCTTTCCAATGAACCACCAAGACATAAAAAAAATCATTCAGGAATGTCAGAAACAAACTAAAATTGAATATCCCTACAAGGGCAGCTTTTTTACACCCCGATTTAAAAGTATCAACCACATTGAGGTAGGGAAGTCGAGAATGATTTCAAATCCGATTACCATTTTGATCGAACTGGCTTACGTTCTTTATAAGGACCTCAGAAATCTTTTGCACAAATGGGTCGATTTTCTTTTCCCCAGAAACCAACAGCTAGTAGGCAAGGACTTTTCTTCTGAACTAAAAGGCAGAATCACCTTCGCATCCAGCGAAGGCCCCGAAGCAATCCCTATTCACCACATGAGAGTGGAGTTTTGGGCCAAAACTTGGCTGGGGCAATGGCGAAAATTAGGTTCAGCCCTGTCTGATGATCAAGGGTACTACCTATTGAAATTTGATCAAAAAGCAGCTAGATCCATTTGGAATCTTTCCCTTCGGGTAGAAGCTTATCAGACTACCCACGTGTACTTCAAGGACAAAAAAGCCCATCCCCACTACACCATTTTCCACAGGGAGATCATCCGGAAAGATGATTTAAGAGGAGGATCTTACATGCTGGAAACCATGAGACTGCACCTTTGGGAATACCGAAAAGATTACCCGGCGCCCCGTGTGGTAATTAAAGATCGAGAAAAAGATGCCCCTCAGTATTATTCACAAGCGCGGCAGGATGCTTTAGCCCAACAATTTATTCCATACGAACTCACCAAGCTCAAGCATCTGGAAATGCTGGAGCAGGGTTCTCACAAACTGACCTTGGACTATATCCAACGTGACTACCCAATCAATCTTTCCCGATGCATTGAGAAAAGGCTGCCAGGTTACACTCGCTCGGATTCCTATTTTGGAAACCGGCAGATGAACGGAATGAACAGAGCGGCATTTTGGCCTGATCCTGAAGAACAGGGAAGCTATTGGGTGAAGTACTTTGGTTCATGCCAATACGAAACCAATCAGGAATTTGCATTCCCAGATGCGGAAATTAAATTTTTGCTTGATGCGGAAGGACTCCCTCTACCCAGCCAAATCTTCCTGACAGGCCCTTTGACTTCCCATGAGAAAGATGCTTGGCAAAAAAGAAGCTTCACCCCTGCTGATGGAGAAGCTTGGAATCAGGCAAAACGGGTAGCACGGGTAAGTGGAAGTCTTTGCACGGAAATTGACGATCACTTCACAGGGACGCATTTGAATACAGAGCAATATGCCATAGCTGCCTATCGAAATTTGAGAATTAATCCCATTGCTAATCTCCTCCTTCCCCATTTGAAGGAAGTGGTCTTGATTAATCATACTGCGGATAAGCTACTACTCAAAGAATTTTTGCCCATCTCTACTGCCATGACCGAATCGGGTCTTATATCCCGAACCAAGGACCTCCTAGGTATGCAGGACTGGAAGGGGTTTGAACCGATGAAATCCATCAGCACTGCCCATGACTCTGCTGCTTCAGACGAGTTGTTTTGGAAAATCACCAAAACCTACGTAGATGAATTCATTGAAGAGCATCTGGAAGAAATAAAAAAGTACTGGTTGGAGATTTATTGCTTTTCGCAAGACTTGGTCATGCATAGCGTGCCTGTGTTTTTGTCAGATGTGAATTGGGAAAAATTATCACCAGATCTTAGAAAACATTACCTCAGCCGACTCACCTATTACCAGTTTAAATACAGCTTCAATCCTGAATTGCCAAGAACAGTCATTAACGGAGAACTGAAAGCGGTCTCCCCAATCACTAATCAAAAAAATGGACTGGACATAAGCCTGAATGACATCCAAAACCTGAAGGAAAGCTGCACCTACATGATCTTCACGGCTACCTATCTCCACACTTGGATCAACGAGCATCAATACGATGAGCTTGGCGAGCTCCTTTACAATGGAGTAGGCTTACGCTTTGGAAGTGGAAAGAATGGAATCATGGCACCGGAGTCAGACCTCGCTATTGCACCGGATCTTGAAGCTGCCACGAAAATGCTGTGGTTTGTGAATCTACTTTCCCGCACCGAGTTTGGATTTATCACACGCAACGAAGAGGGAGATGTCAATCCGGCTTTTGCCAAGCTACTGATGGACCACAAAGAGGAGTTTCTTCGACTTGGTGTGGAAGTGGAAAATATCGAGTCCCGCACCAATATTTAACCTGGAATCAGAAGATTCCACGACGCTAAAAAAAAGGAAGAAAGTCAATTCACTTTCTTCCTTTTGCATTTTGGACGTTGATAAAACTCGGCTCAAAGCCCGTACTTCTCTCCCATTTCCCGAATGAGCTTGTAGCCGTTTTCGGCCATATCCCAAGGCGCTGAAAACTCACGCCATACACCGATAGAGTTGGCAAAGGCAGGATCATTACGGGTGAAGCCTTCGATGGTCAACCAACCTTGATAGCCCACTTTTTTGAGTGTGGCAAAAGTCTCGTCCCAAGGCACATGACCCGAACCCGGAGTGCCTCGGTCATTTTCGGAGATATGAAAATATCCTAATCGGGGAGCTATTTTTTCAATCGCCAAGCCCAGCTTCTTTTCTTCCATATTGGCATGGTGCGTATCAAACATCGCCTGCACATTCGAATGATTGACTTTGGCGAGCAAGTAGTCTAACTGCTCCATGGTGTTGGCCAAGTAACACTCAAATCGGTTCAAAGCTTCGGGAGTCATCAAGACTCCAAGTTTTTGGGCATGATCTGCCACCGAGTGAAGCACCTCAGCAGACCAATTGTATTCGTCCTCAATAGGTGCCCGACTGGCAAAGGTGGCAAAGGCAGAATGGTAAGGTCCACAGAGCACTTGAGAGTTCAGGTCAGCGGCTCGGTCAAGAATCCAAAGGAGTTTTTCTTTGGCTTTTTCTCGGACTTTGGGATCGGGAGAAATCGGGTTTTCATCCGGCCCCATGACCGTCACGGTGGTAACTTCCAGTCCGATGTTTTTGCAATGATCCCCTACGGCCCGACAAGCTTTTTCATCTGTGCCTCCTATAAAAAATTCCGCACCATCATAGCCGATGGCTTTCAGTCGATCCAAAATCGGAAAAAGGTTTTCCGAAATCTCCGCTGACCAAGCCAGCACATTAAATCCTATTTTGTTCATTGGTTCTTGTTTTGTCAACGGACCACAGACGACGGTCGACAGCCGCAAATCGGTGGACTGTTGACCGTGGACTGTTGACCAAAATTTTATTTGAAATCCGCCACTTTCATCCCCTTTCGGAAGGTATCAAAGCCAAACATGGTCGGCTTGTATTCGCCTACGATCTCCACAGACAGGTCAGGCGTGATTATTTCCGCCATTCCCAAAAGGTAAAATGAGGCATTGACCATCAACCTTCTCAAATCCTCACTCTGAAATCCCATGGAAGAACCCATAGTCGAGGCAAAGGCCATCCCGGGCTTTCCGCCTTCCAACTGATAGGGCTTAGTCCAGGCAATCGGCATGACTGACTTTTCCCACATCACAGGAGCTTTGTCATGCATTCCTGCCGTGGATTGGCCATGAACAAGTACGGTGGCATTTTCAGGTAGAGACTGAATTCCGTATACATCCTCAGGCACCCAAATGTCATTCACTCCTCTCAAAATCGGATGATCATTCATTTCCTGAACACCATCTATGAGTGCTCGGCAGCCTTCTTTGGCATGGATCCCGTGGTGATTGACCCAGGTTTCTCCGAAAATCACTTTTCCAAAACCCTTTTCCCATCCGGCTTCCTTTCCATTCCAAGTCCATTTGTAGTAAGGAGAGGTCTTGTTTTTCTGATAGGCAAAAGCATGGGTGGAAGTACGAAGTCCGATGATGGGTTTTCCAGCTTTGAGGAAGTCTTCGATGTGCTTGGTTTGCTCATCGGGAAGCTCGCGAAAGCGGATCAGCATGATCATCAGATCTGCGGTCTTCAAATGCTCCAATCCGGGAATGTTGTTTTGGTGATTGGGAACCACATTGCCGGTACTTGGCTCGATCGGGAAGAGCACGGTCGTTTTGAATCCATGCTTTTCGGAGAGAAGCTTGGCCAGCATGGGCATGGATTCCTCTGAGCGGTACTCGTCATCTCCCGCTACCAGTACGATGTGCTTTCCCTTTCCGGGACCTTCTTTGCCTTCAAACTGAAGAAAGGTGGTGCCGTTTTGTGCAAAGCCTCCACAATGGACTCCAAAGAGGAGCACCAAGAAAGCGGCAATTTTGGTCGAGAAGGGAAATTTCATGAGCTGGCTATTAAATTTTGAAAAAGGGTTTGGCTTATTTTTTAGCAATGAATTTCTTAAAAATAAGAATCGGAATGAGAATCACTATCCCGACACCCAGTCCAATAAGAAAATCTTTGATGATTCCAGGCCAAGTTTCCATCAGGTGATGAAAAAAGTCGATGTTGTGAGCGAAAATTCCTCCTGCCACTAAGAGTAAAGCAATGGTGCCGACGAAGGCGATGATGCGGATCAGAACAGGCAAGGCATTGACCAAAAACTTCCCGATTTTATCTGAAATAGTATTGTCTTCAGGATTCAGCGCGATCAATTTGTAACCAAATTCATCCATTCGAACGATCAGAGCCACCAAACCATACACACCTACTGTGGCCAATATTGCAATGATAGACACGACTACAATTTGAGTGGAAAGTGGCTTTTCCACCACCGTACTCATAGCGATAATTACGATTTCTACCGAAAGGATAAAATCCGTTGTAATCGCAGATTTGACTTTCTTTTTCTCGTGAGTCAATACCTGTTCAGGCGTAATCTTTTCGTCCAAGTCGATTTTTTCATGGGCTGGAGCATGAGGAACAATCCATTCCAGGATTTTCTCGGCTCCTTCATAAGCAAGGTAAAGCCCACCCAATACCAAAATCACCGTAACTGCTACGGGTGCAAAAGCACTAAGCAAAAATGCGACGGGTAAAATGATCAGTTTGTTGACAAAAGAGCCTTTGGAAATCGCCCAAAGGACAGGCAATTCTCGATCGGGTACAAAGCCAGACGCTTTTTCAGCATTGACCGCCAAGTCATCCCCTAAAATTCCGGAGGTCTTTTTTGCGGCAATTTTGGTCATGGCAGCCACGTCATCCATGACGGTGGCAATATCATCTAATAGGGCAAATAGTCCTGAAGCCATTAAGAAGTAAGATTTACGATTTTTGATTTACGACATTTTCTTAACCCTACCTCCGTCAAATTAAGTAGCAGGTAGCTTTATTAAGCTTACGAAGCTAAAAAGAAGTTGGGCTTTTTGGCAGTGTCTAATTTTTCAATCTTCAAATTTTTCAATCTTCCAATCTACTAGGGTCAAAAATCAATGGGAAAAACTTTCCTCCCATTTTTTCTCCCTTAGGAATCACCGGCACGCCTTCCAAAAGTGGTTGGTTGGTATCGGACACGGTGCCATCGGCAAAGACATTGAGCACAAAGGCTTTTCTGGAACGAGGAGAAAAATTAGCATAGCTACCATGTACCAAGAGCGGATGGTGGAATGCTGCATGCCCAGCTTTCAAAGGAATAGCAATGGGTTTAAAATTCGCTTTTTGCTCCTCCGTCATCATGGCCATGAGTCCATCCATCTCGCCAGCCAGTGCAGGTTTCTCCAATAAACCCCAGCGATGCGAACCAGGCACGTATTGGAGACAGCCATTTTCCTCCGTAGCATCATCCAATCCACACCAGCAAGTCAGGTGCTGCATCTCGATGGTTCGGGTCCAATAGCTATAATCCTGATGCCAGGCCACATTTCCCCCATGATGGGCTGGCTTGCAAAAGAGCTGATCATGCCAAAACCGAACTGGACGATCTCCCAAAAGCTGTGAGGCAACCATTCGGAACGCGGGATTCCAGATCACATCGTGAAAAGCTTCCGCAATCCGCCAATGACCCAAAGAGTGAAAAAGGACTTTGTTGGGATCCCCGGATTCATTGCTGTGAAATTCATGGAACAAATGATGGAGCGGATGCTTGGGATCCATGACCTCATCAAGCGATTTTTTTAGGGCCTCGATTTGAGCCTCATCCAAAAGCTTAATATCAGCCAGATAGCCATTTTCATGAAAAAACTCCACCTGCTCCTTACTGATACGGTATTGGTCCCAGTCTGAAGCAGATTTGGGTTGGGAGAAAAGCTCAGAAATCGGATGATGGAAATCGGCTAGGTCGCGCATGGATTGAAGGATTGTTTTATGGAGAAAATTTAGGAAAAAATAGACTTGACAGCACTCCATTCGAATAAATCAGTCCGAAAACCTTTCCGTTGATTTTCAAGACCAAACTCCTTTTTCTAAAATATGCTAGGTAGATTGGAGCAAGTAATCAAATCTTGTGGCGTAAAAAATTGGTCAAAACAGGCATTTGATCCCCACCCAAAATTCCCCAATCATGTCAACCAATAGAAGAGACTTTCTAAAAACCGGAGCTACGGCAGCCTTAGGGCTTTCGGGCTTCACACTCATTTCCCCCTCCGTCCTTGGCAAGTCCATGGGCTATGTGGCCCCCTCAGACAAGGTCAACCTCGCCTGCATCGGCATCGGCAACCGAGGCAATGAGATCATCAAAGAACTGAACAAAACCGGCCTGTGTAACATCGTCGCGCTATGCGATGTGGACATGGGCGCCAAGCAGACCTTGGAGGTGATGAACATGTTTCCTCAGGCGAAAAAGTATCAGGACTTCCGCAAGATGTTTGATGAGATCGGCGGTGAGTTTGATGCCGTGAGCATTGCCACACCAGACTTTTCACATTTCCCTGCTACCATGATGGCTCTCTCCGAAGGCAAGCATGTCTATGTGGAAAAGCCCATGGCACGAACCTTCCAAGAGGTCGATCTCATGATGGCTGCTGCCAAAAAATACCCTAAACTGGCCACCCAAATGGGAAATCAAGGTCACTCCGAGGGAAATTACTTTCAGTTCAAAACCTGGAAAGAAGCCGGTGTAATCAAAGATGTCACCGCCATCACCGCCCACATGAACAGCCGGCGCCGTTGGCATGGCTGGGATCCAAAGATCACGAAATTCCCTACTCCTGAACCTATTCCTTCTACTCTAGACTGGGATGTATGGACCAGCCAAGCTCAGCCTCATGGCTTCCATAAGGACTTCCACAACGGGCAGTGGAGATGCTGGTATGACTTCGGCATGGGGGCCTTGGGTGACTGGGGAGCGCACATCATCGACACGGCACATGAATTTTTGGAGCTTGGCCTACCTTACGAAGTCAATCCCGTGAAGCTGAGTGGACACAATTCCTTCTTCTTCCCGATGTCTACCACCTTGGAGTTTAAGTTTCCTGAGCGTGGTGCCATGCCTCCACTGACCATCACCTGGTATGATGGCTTGGATAATATCCCTGCTGTACCGGATGGATATGGAGTATCCGAGTTGGATCCAAATATCCCACCGCCAAGCAACGGACAGATTCAACCTGCCAAACTCAATCCAGGAAAGATCATTTACAGCAAGGAACTCACCTTCAAAGGCGGTTCGCATGGCAGCACCCTATCTATCATCCCCGCTGAAAAAGCCAAAGAATGGGAATCCAAACTCCCTGAAGTACCTCAAAGCCCTTCCAATCACTTCGCTAACTTCCTAAAAGCATGTAAAGGAGAAGAAAAAACCAGATCTCCTTTTGAGATTGCAGGACCACTGAGTCAGGTATTCTGTCTTGGGGTCATGGCACAGCAGATGGGTGTGAAACTGGAGTTTGATAGAGAAACCAGACAAATCACCAACAACCCTCTTGCCAATCAAGTCTTGGCAGGCATGCCGCCAAGAAAGGGATGGGAAGAGTTTTATAGAGTTTAGAAGCTAGAGTCAAGAAGTGGCAGATAAAATATCTAGTAGCTAGACACAAGTATCAAGATTTGAGTTTGGTAGTAAGACCGCCGGGAAACATCGGCGGTCTTTCTATTTCTTGAGGTGCCTTTAGAAAAATCTGATAGCCTTTTTTAATAGAAACTTAATTAAGAAGTAGAATAACCCTACAACTTTAGCACCTTTCGACTTTGCAACCTACTTCTCCAATCGCTCCAACCTCTCCAACAACGGTGGATGTGAATAATTCACAAATACATACCAAGGGTGAGGATTGAGATTGCTGAGGGTTTTTACAGAAAGTGTCTTGAGTGCTTCAGCCAAAGGTTTACCATCAAAGGTGGTCTTGGCGTAGGCATCTGCTTCAAATTCATTTTTGCGACTGAGCCAGTTCATACCAATACCAAGTACCATGGAAATCGGGGCAAAAAGCATGGTAAACCCGATGATATTCAATTCAGCAGACCATTCAATCCCTCCAAGTGCCACACTCATTTGCTCAGAAAAGATAAACTGAGCAAGCAAAAAGAGCATCAGCCCTACTTGCAGCACCGATAGAATCATACTCCAGAGGATGTGTTTTCTTTTGTAATGCCCAATTTCATGAGCCAGCACAGCTACCAGTTCATCTGGCGGATGCTGCTCAAGTAACGTATCATACAGGACTACCTTCTTCCTTTTTCCAAATCCGGAGAAAAACGCATTGGCCTTGGAGGAGCGCTTACTTCCATCCATGACAAAGATGTTTTGAAGTGGAAAACCGACCGAATTGGCGTATAGAACGATTTTTTGCTTGAGTTCTCCGTCTTCTAGCGGAGTGAGCTTATTGAAAAGAGGTAAAATCCATGCCGTATAAAATAGGTTAATCCCTACCATAAAGATGGAGGCCACAATCCAAAACTGCCACCAAAAGTCTTTGCCCATCTGGTGAATTAGCCAAAGAAAAACCATCAATAGCGCTCCTCCTACCAGGATAGACAGCAGGTATCCTTTTACCTTATCACTGAAAAAAGTCCGAATGTTGGTTTTGTTGAAGCCATATTTTTCCTCAATGACAAAGGTGGAATAATAGTCAAAGGGTAAGCTCAGAATATCAGACCCTACGAAAACCAGCCCAAAAAACACCAGAGATTTTACTAAGGGACTTAGACCATATCCTGCCACCCATGTGTCGATGGCTCCAAACCATCCCTGTGTAATAAAAAGGAGAGTGAGTATAAAGGAAAAGGTGCCCGCTAAAAACTTAAACCTGAAATTTTCCTGTTGGTAAGCTTTGGATTCTTTGAGTTTGGCCTCATTCAAATATTCCATAAGCGTATCAGGAATGGCAGGTACTGGATTTTTGACATTCAAATAGCCCAGCGTTTTTCGCAGAAGATACCCAAAAACCAATACCCCAATGAGGAGGTATTTCAAACTTTCTGCACTCATACGCTAATTTAGAATTTAGGACAAGGGAGGATCGTATCCCGTCGAGAGGGTTTCCCTTGATAACTGTTGGGAAGGGTCCAGGATAAACTCAACTCATGAGCCCCGCCAGACTGGATGCCCAACTGGGAGACCGTGTAGTCGAAACTGTACCCGATATTTAATCCGCTTAGCAGGTTTACGCCCACCATCATCACAATGGCATCCCTGTTACTTTGATTTTCCACTGGTTTATAAGGAAGCCCTCTATACCACAATCCAAAAACAATCGGTTCTACATAAAAATAGGCGCCCAAATCCAACTGTTCAAAGGGTCCTTGTTTTTTGTAATTGACAGTTGGTGTAAAATATCTCTGCCTCCTCATGTGTGTAAAATCACTTCTCATGCTGCCTTCCCCAAGAGAAATGCGGTAACCTGCATGAAAAGAAAGTTTCATCGGCAATGGACTGATTCCGTCAATAAAGGACTGATTGGGTTGATTGACGTGGTGAGCAGAAAGCCCTGCCCACGCATTTTCAGTGAAGAACAATCCTCCCACAGACAAGGAAAGCATGCTGACAGGATCTCCCAATCCCGGTATATCACCAGGCCAGTTGATCAGATTGCCAAAAGGATCGACTGGATTGATGTTATTGGCAAAGACCAAACTCTCATAGAAACCTATTTCTCTCCTGATGTAAGAGGCCTGAAATCCAGGTCTGAAATAGACATTGTCTGCCAGTTTGAGTTCATAGGAGTAAAGAGCAGAAATGGTAGTTGACCGTAATTTGGCCGCGCCTTCCGTGTCCTGCATCACATGGACCCCTATGCCACTGTTGTAATCAGGCAGGTAAGTATCATAGTAAGCAGAAAAAGTGGTGAACTGAGCATCAATTGAAGGCCACTGATTGCGGTAGTTAAAACCCACTCTTCCAGTCAACTCCCCACCCGCCATCGCCGGATTAAGGTAAAGAGGAGCTGCGTAGTATTGACTGTACTGGGGATCCTGGGCATAGGCAGCATGATTCGTGGAAATCCACGAAAGCGCAAAAAAAACCAAAACTACCAGAGACCGTAACAAGGATTTGTTCGTTTATTTGAATTGTGAGTCAGCTTCTAAACGAATCACCTTCAAGGTTGTTTTAGGAAGCAGGTCGAAAAATATGAAAAGCAGCCCTAATTCCATAAGGTTCATTTTAATTTTTACCAGTGTCTTTTTCCTTGGTTTTTTTGGAAAGAGTGGAAAATCCTTGGCTCAGGGTTTCAATAACAATGAATGGATCTTTGGCAATTGCGGCTCAGGAGAGAATAGTTACCTGTCTTTTGGGAAAGGAAAAACTGCAAATGTTCAGACTTTGCCAAGCTCAATCCTGATTGGCAAAAACAATAATGCACTAGCAATAGACCCCATTACCGGTCAACCACTTTTCTACACCAATGGTGAACTGGTATATGATTACAGTGGTAGTCCCATCGAAGGTAGTGCCCCCGGACTAAATGGGGACATAGATGGCAAGCAGAAAGTAGCTACGGGATTTTTGAATTATGATCCAAGCCCCGGAGGACAAAAGTTATTTTACATCTTTTACATTTCGCCAGGTGGTCAACTCCAATATGCCCTCGCAGACATGAATGCTGCAGGCCAAGCTACAGGTAATGAAAGACCCTTGGGGGAAATCACATCCAAGGATCAATCCATTGGACCTGCTCAAGGAGCCATCTTGGTTGTAAAAACTCCTTCTTCCCCTTCCTATCTCATAAGCTTTACAGGAGGCAACCTTGTGGCTAGGCGACTGGGAAGCACTGCGGGAGATTTCACGCAAACTGATACGGAAGGAATTCCATTTACCCCAAAAGGAATCGTCTTTGACGAGGGAAACAGCAGGTTGATTTTAATTCCCGAAAATCCCGGAGATGATCTGGTGATGGTTCCTTTTGACACTTCCAATGGCAATTTTGGTACACCTCAGACTATAACCAATTCAGGAGGTAGCGCATCTATCAATGGTGCAGAATTTTCTCCTGATGGAAATTTCATTTATTTCTCAAGAGGCAACCAACTATTCAGAGTACCGACCAATAACCTGAGCGCAACGCCCGAGGAAGTCCCGTTGACAGCTGGACTACATCAGGTATACGATGTCAAAGCAGGTCCAGATGGCCAACTCTACTACATCTATGAGGAAGTCCCCGGAGGTCCTCAACTGATCGGTCGTGTAGCCAATCCGAATGAGGCTGATCTAACTCTACTCACAGTTGATGAAGATCCATTTGCCGGAACTGATTTCTGTGGTACTGTTTTTCCTGTGTTTGCTCCAAATGCGGACTTGGAACCTACGGTGGATTTTACTTGGGATCCCGAAGAGCCTTGTGCTAACAATCCGATTCAGCTGACGAGCGAAATCACACCGGAAAACTACCAGCCCGTATCTTTCAATTGGGAATTTAGCCCCCCTTTGACTGATTCGGACGGAAATCCACTTCCTGCAGACTATAAGCAAGAACATTTTCTGGTACCTCAGGATGCTGCTCAAGGCACTAGTGTTTCAGTCACTCTTACCGTGGAATTTGCCGATGGGTCGACCAAAGTGGTCAACAAATCGATTCCTTTGACAGAGAATGATCTGGAAGCAAACTTCACCCCTTCCGATACCACGCTCTGCGAAAGCTGTATCGACCTAGACCCTTTGCTCCAAGCTCAAGCTGCATCTGGCCAACAGGGAGGAGAGGCACCCGGAGCAGGCGGCCAAAACTACGAGTACTTCTGGTCCAATCAACGAGATAAAGGATGGATTCCAAAAGGTGCCAATGAAGTCTGCAAACCAGGTTTGTATTGGGTACTGGTAAGAGAGCCCGGCTCTTCTTGCTATGCCTATGCGGAGATCCGAATCAAAATGTGGGATATCCCCGATCAGACCAATAACATCTGGTACTTCGGTGATGGCGCTGGTTTGGATTTCAATCCTGATCCTGACGATGAAAATGCACCTGTTCCAAGACCAATAGCCCAACGCCATCCAAGAAACATTCCCGCAGGAACTACCACGATTTCGGATCAAGCAGGACAAGTACTTTTCTTTACGGATGGGAAGTCCGTGTGGGATCTCAATGGCGACCTGATGCAAAACGGCTCTGATATCGGAGGCGACAATACGGCCAGTCAGGCCGTAATTGCTGTAGCGGTACCTACACAACCGACCCTATTCTATCTTTTCACCACCCAAGCGACGGCAGGAGGTAGCAATACGGTGAGCTATTCTTTGGTAGATATCAAATCTGAAAACCAAACAGGTGTAGGGAATGTGGTCACCAAGAACAATTTCTTATTTAGTCCATCTACGGAACACACAGCCGCTTTCACGGCGGGAGACACCACTTGGGTCATGTTTCATGAATTGGGTAATAATTCATTTCGTGCATACCCCGTATCTGCCCAAGGTATAGGTCAGCCCGTGATCAGTTCAGTAGGCAGCAATCATGGATTCAACTCAGGGGTTGGTGCCATGAAATTCAGTCCTGATGGTACCAAAGTAGCAGTGACTATTAATGATGGAGGGTGTAATCGGGCTGAAATCTTCGAGTTTGATCAGCAAACCGGACGAATGACAGAATATGCCCGCCTTAACCTGGGTTGCAGCGGATCGGTCTATGGTCTTGAATTTTCCCAAGACTCTGATCGGATTTTGGTCTCTTACCGAAACGGTGGTCCCGGAATCGAAGAATTTATAATCAAACCTGTAAACTCAAACGATCCCAACGCTACCACTTGTCCTTCTTGTTTCCAAGGGGCTACCACCCGTGCCCAACGAGAAGCTTGTATCCTCACCACCCGAAAAACAGTAAGCGGAACTTCAGGACTAAATTTAGGTGCGCTTCAAATCGCATCTGACGGTCAGATCTATGTGGCAGTGGTAGGAGACAACCGAATCGGACAGATTCAGGTAGGCACTGGCTGTACAGCTTCCAGCACCTTCAACCAAGACGCGGTGGAGCCGATGCCCGGTACTGCCAATTTGGGACTGCCTTCTTTTGTCCAAAGCTCGGGAAGTTCGATTCCTGAACCTGCCTTATCATTTCCCCCCAGACTTTGTCTTGATCCGGAGTTGGGAGCAAGCGCTTTATTGGAAGGAGCGGGTGAACCTGACATTGACTCTTATTTTTGGACGATCACACACGAAGACGGCACTGTCATCCGTAATGCATTCGGAGGGCCGGGAGATCAGTTCCAAAGTCTAGAGCAACTTTTCAACAGACCTGGTAAATATACCATCGAACTCAGAGTTGACCGCTGTGCTGAAGTGGGTTATTTTACAGCTGAAGGCGAAATCGAAGTAGTCGCTCCGCCCACCTTAACCTTGGAGGCTGACGCCACGCTTTGTGCAGGTAATCCCGTCACACTCACTGCGATCGATGGATATGATCCAGCGGATGGATTATATGACTTTCAATGGACCAATGCAGCAGGTCAGGTCTTTGGAGATGTCAACTCCAATTCGATCACAGTTGACGAGGAAAGTATCTATACGGTAAGGGTAAGCTATAGACTGCCAGGAGGACTTTCAACCGATGAGTCTGCATTGTTCGATACCTGTCCTGCCACAGCTGAAGTTTTTGTCGGACCAGCCTTCGAATTTGACCTGACCCAGACTGCCACTGAAGTCTGTTTTGAAGAAACATCCGTAACATTCGCGCCAAATACTCCAATTACAGGAGAATGGTTTTATGAACGGAATCAAGACGGAAATAGAGTACCGCTTGGAGAGTTCTTTGAACTGGAGTTATTCATCACTAATCTCCCAGGTCCAGGGGATTATGAATTGATTTTCGTGACCGAAGATCCCATATTGGATGGTTGCGTGGTGGAGAAAAAATTGGATTTGAAGGTAAATGAGCTTCCTCTTTTTGTGGCTGCACAAACGAATCCAGCTACTGATTGCGCCACTGCGGATGGGGCTTTTGAAATCACCATGCAGGCCGATGCATCCGAAGTACGCCTCACTGAACTTGGATTAGTTTTCAACAATGTCAGCAATGGGGATGTAATCCCAGTGAACAATGTTTTGCCAGGAGCTTACACCATTGAGGCAGAGAATACTTTTGGGTGTGTGTATTCCTTGACAGTAGCAGTTGAAAACCTGAATCCACCGAGTCTGTACGCGTTTACAGTAACAGAAACCGACGAGACTTGCTCAGCCACAGGCGTGGAACCTGGCTCGTTGACCATTACTTTCTCTTCAGGTACACCGCAACCAGGCACTTACACCATTGTCAGACAAGGAGACGGACAGATTTTCACAGGTGCAATTCCCAATCAAGCGACTTTTACTATCCCTGTACCTTATGGAGAGTATGTGATAGAATTGGAAGATCCATCTGGGTGCAGCATTCCTGACCCTACGGTGTATGTGATTGAGCAAAAATTTGAAGTGGTTTTCTCTGTGCCAACGCTCGTCAATGCCTGTGAGGAATTTGCATTTACACCCACTGGACCTAAGCCATTAAGCTACACACTTACCAACTCGGCAGGAACGGTCATATCCCCGAATGCATCTGGAGAGTACCTTTTGACCCAATCAGGAACCTATACCATGAGAGGTGAAGATCCAACTGGCATAGACTGTCCTATGGAAATTGAAATGGCTGTAACTATTTCACAGCCGATTGATTTTCAAGTTTCCCCTCCTGTCATCAATTGTTCGGTGGGCGTGAGTTATGAAGCGATTCTTACCAATGCATCACCAGCCGATGTCATTTTTCTATGGAGAGATGATTTAGGTGTGATCGTAGGGAGAAGGCAAACCTTTGTACCCAATAGAGCAGGAACTTATTCACTAGAGGTGCAGCCAGCAAGTGGCGGGCTTTGTCCTTCCACACGTATTGAGTTTGAAGCGGAAGTGCTTTCAGAAAATGTACCAGTCAGCTTGGATGTAGTTCCTTTTTGCGTAGACCAAGTGAGTACAACGATCAACGTGGAAGCCAATCTCAGTGAAGTCGCAGAATTAGAGTGGTTTTTTGTGGTCAACGGTACCCGATCACGGCTTCCAGCTTTTGACAACCTACCTTCCATCGAGGTCACACAAGAAGGAACCTACGAAGTACTGCTAAGAAGTGAATTCGGATGTGAATTAGGACGGGCTAACGGAGTGGTGGTTAAATCCACCATCATTCCTCCGGTGGTCCCTCTGGAAGAAATTACCATCTGTGCAGTAGAAGGAAATACATTAAGTATCAATCCTGGTATTTATGATAATTATTCTTGGATTTTGAATGGTGAAGAAGTGTCACAAGAAGGCATCTTTACTCCAACTAAACCGGGGAATTATGAACTTAGGGTTTCAGATAATTTAGGATGTGAGTATACAGCTACGTTTTCGGTTCTTGAAGATTGTAGACTGCGAGTAACCTACCCATCCGGAGTGGTGCTTGGGGACCCGAACAGAAACTTTGTACTTTATGCAAATGAATATATTGACGATGTGGACGTCTTCATTTTCAACAGATGGGGCGAGTTGATTTTTTATTGTGAGCACGAAAACCTAGAACCCCGCCAAGCATTTTGTCCTTGGGATGGAATTGTCAATGGAAAATTTGTTCCAAACGGAACATATGCCGTGGTGGTAAGGTTTACTTCCCGAGAGCAAAATATCACCCAATCCGAAACCAAAGCGATTACGATTATCCAATAGTATGTTGATTGTCATTTCCCCTGCCAAAACCCTCGATTACAGCAATCCATCCATTTCAGACTACACTTTACCGGATTTTCCGTCGGATGTAAAGTCCTTGGTGAATGTCATGAAGAAAAAATCTGCCAGTGAAATATCTCAGCTGATGCACATCAGTGATAACCTAGCAGTGCTTAATGAGCAGCGATACAAAACCTTTCAGGAGAACTTTTCATTTGAAAACTCCAAACAGGCACTTCTGGCATTCAAGGGTGATGTATATACCAAAATCGACGTGGACAGCTACACTAGGGAAGACTTTGACTTTGCCCAAGAACACCTTAGAATCCTATCAGGGCTGTACGGGCTTCTCAAACCTTTGGATCTTATCCAGCCTTATCGATTGGAAATGGGAACCAAATTGATCACCAAAAAAGGCAGCAATCTTTATGACTATTGGGGTAGTAAAATTGCCAAAGCACTGAATGAAGCTGCACAAGGAAAAACCCTAGTCAATTTGGCTTCCCAAGAATATTTTAAGGCAGTAGAACTGAAGGCACTCAAAGTACCCGTAGTAACTATTCAATTCAAAGAATATAAAAATGGCACTTATCAAATCATCGGACTCTTTGCAAAACAGGCTAGAGGCATGATGACCAACTTTGCCATCAAGGAGAAAATCAATAATCCCGAGGAATTAAAAACCTTTCAGGAAGGTGGATATGAGTATTCGGAAGGGTTGAGCTCAGATAAAGAATGGGTGTTTGTGAGGTAAGCCTTATAAACACCCATTCTTTATCTGAACTTTTTGAAAGTTTTTATCAGAGTCAAATTTCCTTATTTTAGTTGCCTGATTACTAGTCATTTTAGAAGCTATTTTGCAAAAATCACGTGTTTTCTTTCTATCTGCAGTTTTCTTATCGACCCTCCTTTTTGTATGGGGAAATGGTTGGGGAGAAGACTTATGGAAAAAAAATAGTTTAATTTTTAAATCTTTTGGAACAACTGCAGAATCAAACAATCTTCCCAAACTTAGCGGTCCGGAATTACTCTGCAATGCTTTTGGAAGCGTACTAGCCAGTTATTCTGGAGGAGGCAACCCTGTTATTGACATTTACAAATGGGAAATCACCGACCCTTTCAACTCATTGGTATTTGACAGATTGGGAGGGGCTACTTTTCAAGAGATTTCCTTTACCTTTTCCCAAAATGGTAAGTATACCATTTCATTGACTGTCATAAGAGGAGGAATTGAAATTCATAAGGAATCTAAAAGTGTCGAGGTCATTCAGGGGCCAAGCTTGATTCTAAACTCCAATTATTCCTTTTGCGAGGGAGAAAATATCAAACTAACTGCAATAGATCCTTCCTCAACTAACTTCTCTAAGTACTCTTTCGAATGGTATGACGATTCTGGTAAGCTAGTCTCAAGTCAAAACACATTTTCTACCGACATTTCAGGAAAATATACAGTTACCTTATTCATTTTAGATTTGAATGGAAATAAGGTATGCGAGACCCAAAAATCAACCCAAGTTTCAAAGGTCGTTGATTATACAATTTCAGTTAGTAAGCCTATCGTTTGTCCAGATTTACCCACTAATCTTTCTGCAAGTTCTTCAGTTATTGGAAATTGGACTGCCCAAAAAAGCGGAAGCCCAGTGACCATTGCCCTTGGATATGGGAACTCTATCAATGTAGTACCAAATCAACAGCTGACAGAAGGTGAGGGAACTTACACCATTACATTCACCCCAGATCCTTCTATCAATCCTTCTTGCCTAGTAAAAAAATCCTTATCAATCACCTACAATCCACAGCCAGACTTTTTAGTCTATCCTTCTAAGGACGCTACGGATTGTGATTCATTCAATGGAACACTAACAATAGAGGCAGTCACAGATCTTGACTACGTGGTGATTGAAGGTCTGGGGATAAGCACACCATCGATCAGTTCAGGTCAAAGCTATGTGATAACTGGTCTGAAAAGTGGCACTTATAATCTTACAGGAGTACTGGGTAGTTGTTCAAATGGATTTGGATCTATAGTGCCATTAGAAAATCCTCCTACTCAATTATTATTTACTATTGAAAACATCGTCGGGGAAACTTGCCTTCCTGATGGAAAATCAGAAGGTTCATTTGTACTCAAATTTGACAACCCTCCATCTACAGGAAGCTATAAAATAATTAATCAAAAAGGCACCTTAGTAAAGGAAGCGGCATTTACCAATGTGTCAGAAATTCCGGTTTCCATTCCTGGGGGTGTCTATTTTGTGGAAGTGCTCAGCCCAAATGATTGCAATATTCCAGAGTCACAAGAATTACAAATCCCGAGCTTGACACAAAGTCAATTTTCAGTTCCAAGTGAGCTTACAATTTGTCAATCCTATGAATTAATTCCCCAAACCAATCAGAACCTAGAATTTACTATAGTTAATCCATCGGGAATTTCGCAAACCAAACCAAAAGGAACTCCTTTTACAATAGATGAGGAAGGAGAATACCTCGTAATCGGAAAAAACCTGACTGACCCAACTATTTGTCCTTCACAGTCAAAATTTGTGGTCAAGCTGGTAGACCCCATCGCTTACGAGCCTAAGTTGATCGATCAGGATTGTTTCGGAAATCGAACCTACGAGGCCGATATCAAAGGAATTGATCCAAATACAGTAAAATTCCAGTGGTTTAATGAAAAAAACGAGTTGGTAGGGACAGGACAATTCTTAAATCCAGTCTCCAATGGGTTATTTAAATTGAATGTTCAACCAATCAATAGTGAGGCTTGTCCAATACCTCCTACAGAATTTGAAATCAAGGAACCCATACTCTTTGTTGATGTTAATCTTTCTTCCACAAAACTTTGTGAATTTGGCCCAAGAGCAATACTAAGTTTGACTACAACTTTTCCAGAGGAAATAACAGATGTGGAATGGAGAAAGTATGATGTTGCTGGAAATATTGAAGAACTACCACAATTCAAGAATAAATACGAGGTAACTGTAGATGAAGAAGGAATTTACGAGGCCTCCGTTTTCAGTAGAATTCCCAGTATCAATAAAAATTGTGAACTCGGAAGAAGTAGCCTTCAGATAGACTTAGTCCCAAATAAAGTAACCTATACTATCCCAGGTGATCTATCCTTATGTGACCCTTTTGAGCTATTGCCCATCGGGTCAGCTGATCTTGAATATATCCTGACCTATCCTGATGGCAGCCAAATCACAAAACCAACTGGGGATCAGTTCATTCTTGATCAAGCCGGTAATTACACTATTTTAGGGTATAATCCAGATGTAACGTGGCCACTTTGCCCTGAGCAAAAAGAATTCACTGTGACTTTCTTTGAACCCGTGGTATTTGAACCTGAATTGGTCGATCTAACCTGCGAAGGAACCTACACTTATCAAGCGAGAATTAACAATTATGACGAGGATGAGGTTGATTTTTTCTGGAGAAATTCAACAGGGGTTCTTGTTTCAACAAACCCTATTTTGCTCACCAATATCTATGGGGAGTTTTCTTTGGAAGTACAGCCAAAAGGTTCTCTATCTTGCAGTGATAGCACCGTGCCATTTACTATCCCCATTCCAATCCTAGAAATAAACACCCAGCTAATTTCTGAGACACTATGCCCGGATCAGCCGAATGCAGCTATCAAGGTGAACGCAAACTTTGAATCTGTACAAACTATCCAGTGGTGGTACACCGACCTTAGTAACAATACATACCAATTGACTCAGTTTACAAATAGAGAGGAAATTTTAGCCACTCAGGAAGCCACTTATGAGGTAAGACTGATAAATTCCTTTGGTTGTGTTATCGGAAGTGCCAATCAACTAGTCATCAGAAGTACGGATCAAATCCGACCTCAATTAGAGTCGTCTTACCAAGTCTGCCCCAGGTATGAAATTGGGCCGACACTAAATCCAGGTAATTTCAGCTCTTATGAATGGTATTTTGAGGGAAATCTAGTTTCCACCTCTTCCAGTTTTAAACCATTGCAAGTCGGGGTATATGAGGTAATTGTATTTAGTCAGGAAGGATGCGCTTACCAGACTTCATTCGTCACAGAAGAAGAATGTGAATTAAAACTAAGGTTACCCAATGCTCTTCAACCTGGCGATCCCGAGAAGCAATTTTTAATATACACCAACTATCTCGTGGATGAACTCGAGGTTTGGATCTTCAACAAATGGGGCAACTTGATTTTTCACTGTAAAAATTCGGGATTGATCGATGAAGAATCTACCTGCCTGTGGGATGTCACTTACCAGGGGGAAAAAGTCCCGCAAGGTGTCTATTCGTACAGGATCAATTATAAAAATCTGGAAAAAAATATTCAAAAAACTCAGCTCGGATCTTTGCTTATCCTTGACTGAAGTCATTGCTTTTGCATTATTAACCACTATCTATTTAAATCAGTATAGTTTTTTCGGATGGCCTTGAAAGTAGGCTAATTGACATCCCCAATCAATCACAATCCAAAATGAAACATTCCCAATATTCTGGCAGGAAAATGAGCTTCCTGATCGTGGAGATGATTGGAAACGATTCCCGATTAGCATTGGATCAATCTTAATCATTCAGGAGATAGGGCCAAGAAATTGTAACAACTAAACCCAACTATAATTTTTCTGAAAAGGTGACCAAAAGCCTTCTTGTAATTAAATAATTTCTAGAGACTTATAGAAAATTTTCTGTACGGGGAAGCTAGATAATTTTTTTTTTATATTTTGAGCTGTTTCAATCGTTTGTTTCACTCAACCCAAAATCCAAAAGCACGAATCTATGACTCAAACCATCAACAAAGGAGCACTTTTCAACGCAAGTTGTCTGGCCCTTATCACCACCGCTTTTTCGTTTTCGATCAGAGCGGGCATCCTCCCTCAGTTAGGAACTGAGTTTGGACTTACTGCCGAGCAGCTCGGCTTTATCAACTCGATGTGGTTCTTAGGCTTCCCAATTTCAATGATCTTAGGCGGGCTGTTCTACCACATCGTAGGACCTGCTAATATCATGCGAATTGCCTTTATCACACACACGCTTGGCATTTTGCTTACCATCTATGCAGGTGGTTATACCACCTTGTTGATTTCAACATTGTTTATCGGATTTGGCAACGGATGTACCGAAGCCGCCTGTAATCCGCTGATTGCTGATATGTATTCCGGCACCACGCTGAATAAGATGCTCAACAGATTCCACATGTGGTTCCCTGGAGGTATCGTATTGGGAAGTTTAATTTCCAAGTTTATGACAGATGGAGGAATGACCTGGCAAGCCCAAGTATGGGTGATGATGGTTCCAACCGTTGCCTATGCAGTTCTTTTCTTTGGAAAAGCCTTCCCTAAGCCTTCTGTAGAGGGAGTGACCTCAGTGGGTTCCAATATCAAGGCTATGTTCAGCCCTGTGTTTATTTTCCTCTTCTTAGCCATGGCATTGACCGCAATTTCAGAATTTGGTCCACAGCAGTGGGTAGGTTTGATCATGAGTAAAAGCGGCGCAAGCCCAATGTTGATTTTGGCACTTACTACTGGTGTGATGGCAGTAGGCCGATTCTTCGCAGGTCCTGTTGTAAAAGCCTTGGGTCAAACCGGTGTACTTTTGGGAGGTGCGATTTTCGCGTCCATCGGTGTATTCATGTTTAGCACCGTGACTGGACCGATGGCTTATGTAGCTGCATTCGTATTCGCCATTGGTGTATGCTACTTCTGGCCTGTGATGGTAGGTGCTGTGGCGCAGCGCGTACCTTTGTCAGGAGCACTGGGCATGTCTATTATCGGTGGTGTTGGTATGTTTTCCACGGCTATTTTCCAGCCAATCATTGGTGGGTGGATTGACACAGCTAGAGCTGACCAAGGCGCTGCAGGCTTGGCAGGTGATGCTTTAGAACTTGCTGCTGGCCAAGAAACACTTCAAAAAATGGTCATGTTCCCAGGTATTCTGATTGTCCTGTTTATTATTTTCTTCATTTGGCAAAGAGGGGTAAAACCAGCTGGTGAAGCAGCTCATTAATAGTTACTAAAAGCAGCCTTCGGGCTGCTTTTTTCTTTATAATCCTATGACTAGACTTCATGCTCTAATCCTCTTTCTGCTACTGGTAAATCAAGCCTCGTTCGCACAACAAATCAGAGGTCCCATTCAAGTCCATCCTGATCATCGATTTTTGATGACTTCGGAAAAAGAACCCTTTTTCTGGATGGCAGACACTGCTTGGGAGCTTTTCCATCGATTGGATAAGCAAGAAGCTATTATGTACCTAGATAAACGAAAAGCACAAGGATTTAATGTTATCCAAGCAGTAGTACTGGCTGAACTGGATGGAATTCACACACCAAACGCCAACGGAGATCTTCCGTTTTCTGATTTGGCAAACTTTAAATATAATGAAGCCTATTTTCAGCATATTGATTTGATTTTAGACCTCGCCATGCAGCGGGATATCCATATCGCGCTATTACCTACTTGGGGGGATAAGCTCTTTAAACATTCTTGGGGAATAGGTCCGGAGATTTTTAATCCCAAAACTGCCTATGACTATGGAAAATGGATCGGAAACCGATACAAAGACCGCAAAAATCTAATTTGGGTACTTGGTGGTGACCGTAACCCAAGAGAAAATTCTGAAGACATAGAAGTATGGAATCAAATGGCAAAAGGGATTCTCGAAACTCAAAGTCCATCCAATAAAATACTGTTGACTTTCCATCCTCAACCCAAGGCTCCTGGAGGTAGTTCAGTTTGGTTTCATCAAGCAGAGTGGCTTGATTTCAATATGCATCAGACAGGCCATTGCCCAAATTACCCTACTTATTCACGAATCACCTATGATTATCAGTTGAATCCTACCAAGCCTACAATAGATGGAGAACCGATGTATGAAGAGCATCCCAAATGCTTCAATGCGAAGGAACTTGGCTATAGCGAGGCCACTGACATTCGAAAGATTATGTATTGGAACGTCTTTGCAGGAGCCGCTGGTCAAACCTACGGATGCCATGCCGTATGGCAGATGTATGACTTGGACAAAGAACCTGTAAACTCTCCGCTCAAACCATGGCATCAATCTTTGGATTTGGAGGTGGCAAATCAAGTCAAACATCTTAAAAACCTGATGTTAAGCAAACCTTACTTTGATCGGATTCCTGATCAAACGTTGATAGCAGAGCGTCAAGAAGAGGACGATACGTTTGTGGTAGCTACCAAATCCATAGCCGGTGACTATGCTTTCCTATATTTCCCAACCGGAAAATCCATCCCATTGGATTTGGATGATTTCAAAAATAAAGAACTCCATTTCAGCTGGTATGACCCTAGAACAGGTGTCAAACTCGACTACCCTATCAAAATAGCTAATCCTAAAGCTGTTCCTGTCACCCCTCCGAGTTCAGGAAGGGGAAATGATTGGGTGTTAATAGTAGAAGCTACTGATTAATTACTGCAGGAAAAGCTGGTGTATTCCGATGATTTGATAGACCATAGTTTACCATCCTCATCTCTATAGGTGATCGTACCCGTACTTTCCAGAATCTCAATACTCTTTTGAGTAATTATGCGCTGTCCGTTTGTCAGTTCGATGGTACATGGTCCATCAAAACGCTCCACTTCGAGGATTTTCTCACAAGATGAAAAACCAAAAAGGAGAAAAATAAAAACCAAAATTCTGCGCATGCGAATAAATGAGCTACTTATTACTATAAAATTTTGAATGCAAATAACAAAATGAGGTTCTCTAGTCCAAACCTTAAGGCTATTGAATTTGATGCACAAAATCAATCAATCATCAGAAAGTCAACCAAATAAAAAAGCCCAACTTTTCAGTTGAGCTTTTGTGACCTCGTCAAGATTCAAACTTGAAACCTCCTGAGCCGTAATCAGGTGCTCTATTCAGTTGAGCTACGAGGCCGAAATGGTTTGCAAAAGTAAAAATATAATCTCTTCCTCCAAAAAGAAACGCGAAAGAAAATCACTGTAAGTTTTGAAAAGGCTATTTAACGGTTAAGAATTATTAAGAACATATGGAGGGTAAATCCTGAGGGATTTCCTATTTTTGCCCACATCCTACTGAAAAGAAGACTCTTTTGATGAAAAAATTACTAACGATTGCCTTGATTTCTTTATCCTTCTTGGCCAAGGCTCAGGAGACGGAAACCAAGCCAAAAACTCCTATCGGAGGCAGACCAAACATTCCAAATGATCTCAATATCGAATTTGGATTCAATCAACTGACCAACAGACCTGCTGATCTTTCCTTAAATTTTTTCGGTTCAAGATCCTTTCATGTTTATTATCAAGTCCCAATCAAGATCTTTGGTGAAAAATCAGGATTTACTGTAAACCCTGGATTTGGCATAGGTTCTGAGAAATTTTCATTTCAGGACGATAAAAACCTATTCAGGAGTGCTACGCTAGGTCCTGAATCTTCGGAGCTTAAAACTTTAAAGAGTGTTTATGGAAATACAATCACTATTTCAAAAAACACCTTTGCTGCAAACTATTTTGAAGTGCCTGTGGATTTGGTATACCATTTCAACAAAAACAGTTATAGTAAAAGCTTTCGAGTAAGCGTGGGTGGGAAAATTGGATATCTATATGATGCCCATACCAAAATCGGCTATGAATCTGCCACAGCAGGTGAAGTCAAAATCAAAAGTTCTGAAAACTTTGGACTTGAGAAGTTGCGGTATGGGGTATCCGTAAAAGCAGGTAGCCCGGGCTTTTACCTTTGGAGTAATATTTACCTAAATGGGATGTGGCAAGCAGAAAGAGGTCCATTTGGTACCGAAGCGAGCCAAGTTAATTTTGGAATCGCCGTATCATTATTCTAAGCTTTTCCTTTAAAAATGAATTTAAATCCGGCCGAAAGCCGGATTTTTTTTGAACCTGATGGGTCAACTTTTCTTAAAAACTAGGACCAAAGCCATGAAAACCCTGCCAAACAAATAAGAAACCCAGTAAAAAATCCCGCATAAACTTCCGCTGGTTTATGGGCATTCAGATACAAACGTGAAGTAGCAATTGCTCCTGAAAGAATCAAAACCAATAATAATGGATAGACCGCCTGAAAGTTGCTAAACTCGAAGCCCAGGACTAAAACTACAGCAAGAAACCCTCCAACCCCTACCATATGGGCAGACATTTTCCAAAAAAAAGTAACTATAGTCAAGACAATCACAGAAAAGGAAATCACCCCCATTCCCAGCCACAAAATGGGATCAAGCTCTGACTTTTGATATAGAAAAAAGAGCGTCAGTATGAAATAGACACAGGTCATCAAAAAAGGAATCGCCCGATCTTTTCGCTCAGGCATATGTAGACTTTTCACCATTCCACTTAATCTTAATCCAATAATGCTGATCATTGGGATTAAGAGTGTGGAAAGGACAATCAAAAAAAATATTCTGTATTTGAACTCCTCCGGAATTGTGGTGGCCTCAGGCACAGCAAAAAGCAACATGCCAAATACCAAGGTCGGCATCAGCAAGGGCTGAAACACCACAGAAATCACAAGCGCTAAAATCCTCAACACTATAGCTCTTTTCTAAGTCTAGCTACTGGGATCTGCAATTGTTCCCGATATTTGGCTACAGTTCGTCGAGCGATATTGTATCCCTTTTTATTCAGCATTTTGACCAACTTATCATCCGATAGTGGGCGCTTTTTATCTTCAGCATCGACCATTCCTTGTAACACAGACTTTACCTCCCTATTGCTTACATCCTCACCACTGTCAGTAGCAATACCTTCTGAGAAGAAATATTTCAAAGGGTAAACCCCAAACTCAGTCTGTATGGACTTACTATTTGCCACTCGGGAAACAGTGGAGATATCCATTTCAATCTTTTCAGCGATATCCTTAAGAATCATAGGTCGGAGATTGGTCTCATCCCCATCTATGAAAAATTCCTTTTGATATTGAAGAATGGCTTCCATCGTTCTGAGCAAAGTGTTTTGACGCTGTTTGATCGCATCGATAAACCACTTGGCAGCATCCAGCTTTTGCTTCACAAAAGAAACCGTCTCCTTAAGCTTTTTATCCTTTTTGTCACTCTTATCGTAGGCATCAAACATATCTGCATACGAGCGGGATATCCTTAATTCGGGTGCATTTCTTGAGTTGAGAGAAATTTCAAGTTTCCCGCTGTTATTGGTAAGGATAAAATCCGGAATGATGAATTGCGTACGGACTAATCCATCGGAAACACCCCCTGGTTTAGGGTTTAAACGGGTAATCAGATTCACGGCATCCTTGATTTCATCCTCGTTCAGATCGAGGCGACGTTGGATTTTGGGATAATGCTTTTTGGTAAACTCTTCAAAGCAATCGTGAATGATAGACAAGGCGTGTTTTACCACTGGATCATCCGGATGCTCTTTACGCTCGAGTTGAATGATCAAACATTCCTGAAGGTTGCGTGCAGCAATCCCGGCAGGATCAAAAGACTGGACCTTTCGGAGGATTTCTTCCATCTCATCAATATCGGTTTCGATATTTTGGGAGAAAGCCAAATCATTAATTATCGCCTCAAGATCGCGACGGATATAACCATCATTCTCTATGCTTCCGATAAGCTGCTGACCAATAATTTTCTGCCTGTCATCCAGTTTTAAAAAACTCAGTTGAGAAATCAACTGTTCGTGGAGAGTAGCTTGTGATGAAATGGGGATCTCTCGATCTTCTTCGTCAGGATTGTAATTTCCGTCACCCTGCATTTTATAACCGCCGTATTCATCGTCTAGGTAATCATCAAGGTTGAGTTCATTATCGTCTCTTCCCAAATCATCCTCATAGGAATCTTCAAAATCGTCTTCTTGGGATTTTTCCTGTTCCTCTTCCTTGCCTTCCTCGAGTGCGGGATTGATCTCAAGCTCTTCTTCGATCCTCGTGTCCAACTCAGCAGTCGGCACCTGCAACAGCTTGATAAACTGAATTTGCTGGGGAGAAAGCTTTTGAGATAGATTCTGAGATAGATTTAACTTTTGCATTGAAATGAAATAAACCTGCTTTTGGGGTAGAAAAAGGGGATTGATGAAATAAAACCACCTTTCCAAATTTAGGAAAAAGAGCCAATCTTTTGATAAAAAGCTTATTTAATCGTTTTTTTGCATTCCATTTAAATTCGGCAGGAAACGAGTTTTTCCTATAAAAAATCAATCATGGCATTCAATAAGCGGGTCAAAATCAAAACCATCCTCGAGCAAAATCTGATCGGTCAGGAAATCACCCTCATGGGTTGGGTAAGAACCAAAAGAAGTAACAAAAATGTGTCCTTCATCGCTCTGAATGATGGTTCGATTATTACCAATTACCAGGTAGTAGCCGATCCTACGTTGATTTCGGAAGAAGTATTGAAAAAGTGCAGCACAGGAGCCTGTCTGAAAATCACAGGTACGGTAGTTGAATCGCAGGGATCAGGTCAGACTTCTGAGATAAATGCCAAATCCATCGAAGTACTTGGTGAAGCTGATCCCGAAAAATACCCTTTACAGCCGAAAAAGCACTCTTTGGAATTTCTCCGTGAGATTGCTCATCTACGAATGAGGACCAATACTTTCGGAGCAGTATTCCGCGTGAGACATGCCCTTGCTTTTGCCGTGCACAAATACTTCAATGACAAAGGCTTTTTCTATATCCATACACCAATCATTACGGCTTCTGATGCTGAAGGTGCTGGTGAAACTTTTAAAGTAACCACCTTGGATTTGAATAAAATCCCTAGAACAGAGGAAGGCAAGATTGATTTCAAGCAGGATTTCTTCGAAAGAGAGACCAACTTGACTGTATCCGGACAGCTGGAAGGAGAATTGGCAGCCATGGCCTTGTCTGAGATATACACCTTTGGTCCTACTTTCCGTGCAGAAAATTCAAACACTACCAGACACCTGGCTGAGTTCTGGATGATCGAGCCTGAGATGGCGTTTTACGATGCTGAAGACAACCAAAATCTGGCTGAAGATTTCCTCAAATACATCATCAGCTACGCTTTGGAGCATTGTGCGGAAGACCTGAAATTTTTGGATCAGCGTGCCCAGGAAGAGGAAAATGCAAAACCTGCTGATCAGCGTGCCGAGATGGGACTATTGGACAAATTAAAGTTTGTCGTAGAAAATGACTTTGTCAGATTGACTTATACCGAGGCCATCGACATCTTGAGAAACTCCAATCATAACAAGAAAAAGAAATTTCAATACCTGATCGAATCGTGGGGCGCTGATCTTCAATCTGAGCACGAGCGCTACCTCGTTGAAAAACATTTCAAAAAGCCAGTAATCCTAACTGACTATCCTAAGGACATCAAAGCATTCTACATGCGTCAAAATGAGGATGGCAAGACAGTAGCTGCGATGGACATTCTTTTCCCAGGCATTGGAGAGATCGTAGGAGGATCACAGAGAGAAGAAAGGCTCGATCGTCTTACCCAAAGGATGCAGGAAATGCATATTCCTGAGACGGAACTTTGGTGGTACTTGGATACTCGAAGGTTTGGAGCCACACCTCATGCAGGCTTTGGCTTGGGCTTCGAACGGATGGTTCAGTTTGTCACCGGAATGGGCAACATTAGGGACGTTATTGCTTTCCCAAGAACCCCAGGAAATGCGGAATTCTAAAGAAATTATCCCCGGCAAAAAAGTCGGGGATTTTTTTAGCTAACCACTTTTACCCTTTTGGCAAGGGGGATACAGAGGATACTGAAGAAAATCGCCAAATACCCTACCCAGTTAAAATTGGTGAGCTGACCTGAGGTGCTTTCCCCAATAATCAATCCGGCAATTAAAGAAGCAAAGCCTGCTGCAAGTTGTTGAACAGCAGAATTAAAACTCAAAAAACTACCTCGGTTTTCAGGATTTGCTGTACCAGTGATGATCGCAGCAGCTGGGACATATCGGCCATTCGAAGTAACAAAAAACAGGGTAGTCACCATGAGTACCAAGATGACAGGAGTTACTCCTAAG
Source organism: Algoriphagus aquatilis (assembly GCF_042657405.1). Classification (NCBI taxonomy): domain Bacteria; kingdom Pseudomonadati; phylum Bacteroidota; class Cytophagia; order Cytophagales; family Cyclobacteriaceae; genus Algoriphagus; species Algoriphagus aquatilis. Next base: position 96,999 of record NZ_JBHSKS010000006.1, on the reverse strand, counting down.
TGGGTGATGATTGCTATTGGAATGAGGTTGAGCACCATGAAAATGGTGAAGATCTTTAACTTCCCGTGCTTATCAGCAAGTTTGCCTACCCAAGGAGAGGTGAAAATGGTAAATGCTCCTCCAGCGATATACACATAAGTCAATTGCATCTCGGTAAATCCCACGTTAGCCACATTGTAAGGACTCAAAAAAGGAATAATCATGAACTGTCCAAACATCATCATGATGGAAAGCGTGATGGCTTTCATCTGATTGCTATTACTCGTCACTCGGGTAATTACCTCAAAAGGATGAGGACGTTTGATTTCTTTTCCCAAATGATCGGTGATGGAAGGGATAAACCTGAAAATCATTCCCAAACTCACGACCGATAAAAGAGAAAGAATGTAAAACGGAGTATGCCAGTCTGACAAACTAGCCAAAAACAAGCCTAAAGGCACCCCCATGACAGAGGCAAATGAAAACGCAGACATTACCAATCCCATGGCCCTCCCTCTTCGTTCATCAGGAATCACATCCCCGATTATTGCCAAAATAAGAGCTGAAGTAAGTCCTCCAAAAATACCTGACACTACTCTGGCCAATAATAGAATGGGGTAATTGGGAGAAAGTGCACAGCCAAGAGTCCCTATCGTAAAACCAACATATACCCAAAGCAAAATCTTTTTTCGGTCAAATCGATCCAAAACAAAGGCTCCAAAAAAACTGGAAGCGCCTGCGCTGAATGTATAGGAAGACACCAACAAACTAAATTCACTCGGACCTATTTCAAAAAGTCTCATCAGCTGCGGGCCAAGAGGCATTAAAATCATAAAATCAACAATGTGGATAAAATTGATAGCCGCTAGGGTCCACAGAAGTACTTTTTCTTTATTCATCTTGAAAATAACATTGCCAATCTCTCTTCCTCTAGTTGGAAAAGTAAATTGGCTTCAAAGATAAGCCTTATTCGACTCCCAACTTTTTAAATGATGCTGGAATTTGGTCAATAAGATCCGAGGCAATCATCGACCTCACTTTTTCCATTCCAGCTAGTTCTCCTGCAAGTCCATGTTGGAATACTCCACAAATCATCGCGGCTTCGGGAGAATAGCCCTGACCCAAAAATGAGGTTAACATTCCCGTCAACACATCCCCAACTCCTGCAGTAGCCATGTGCCGGCAGCCTGATGAATTAAAAATCTGTCTCCCGTCAGAGAGACAAATTACAGTATTGGCACCCTTTAATACCAAGTTTAATTGATGACTTACACAAAAGTCCTGTGCAAATTTCAATCGATCAATATGGGATTCAAAATTACCAAATAGCCTTTCAAACTCTCCCAAATGAGGAGTCAGGATACTTCCTTTCGGAATTTTGGCAAACAAATACGGATTTCTGGCGAGTATCGTCAAGGCATCCGCATCTAACACCACAGGATAAGGAAAGTTATCAAAAACCCTTTCTAACAAAACCAATTTGTCCAAACCCAAACCAGGTCCGATACCTATGGAATCATAAGCAGAAAAGTTAATCTCGGAATCATAAAAAACCGCCATCGCCTCAGGGACACTTGAGTGAATAGAACATCTTTCGTCTTCTGGAACAAGGCATGTCACCAAGCCAGAACCAGTCCTCAGCGCTGATTTTGTGGCGAGCATAGCAGCTCCCATTTTTCCTTTACTGCCTGCTACCAACAGAACCTTTCCAAAATCTCCCTTATGAGAGAAGCGATGAAACGTTTTGTGAAAAGCACAAAGATCAATCTCTCTCAGAAAAAAGAAATAAGAATTGAACTGCTCATAAATACTATCCGGAATCCCGATATCCAACACCACCATTTCTCCTGAATACTTTGCATGTTCAGGAAATAAAAGGGATAGTTTAGGAAAGGCAAACGTAACAGTGATATCAGCTTGAACACATTCCCAAAGACAAGACGTGTCAGCAGGAAGTCCACTTGGCAAATCAACAGCTATTTTCTTTCCTGGGAATGAATTGATTTTTGATACAATATTCTTAGCCTGATGACGTAATTCTCCTCTTATCCCTACACCTAAAAATGAATCAATAACACAATCAAAATCTTCTTTTTGGAATTCCTTCCAACTTGAGTTCAAAACACCAAAGGGAATCAATTCGAAATTTTTCTGGCAATCAGAACTCAATCCTGAATTAGACTCAAAACAAGAAAACAAATGAATAGAATAACCATGTTTGTGTAATAGCCTCCCGATTGCTAGGCCATCTCCTCCATTGTTGCCTGGCCCAAAGAAAATCGCAACCCTCGAACTTTTGGACATGGCTTGATTAGTAAACCAATTCACAAAAGAAAGGGCAGCTCTTTCCATCAGTTCAAAACTGCTTATCCTTTGATGGACAACTGTTAATTCATCAAGGGTAGCAACTTCTGATCCTTTGATTATCCTAAGCATGTTCGGGGATTTCTTGAGCAGAAAAGTAATTTCTTGGAATAGATACCAGAATCAAAAATCCCAATCCAACTAAAAAAAACACTCCAAGAGATACAGCAGAATTACGCATACTACCTGTCCATTGCTCTATTACACCGTAGGTAAAAGTTCCCAAAACTATGGCAATCTTTTCTGTAACATCAAAGAAACTAAAGTAAGAAGCATTCTCAGTGGTAGATTGAGGAATCAGTTTGGAATAGGTAGAACGAGAAAGAGACTGGATTCCACCCATAACCATACCCACCACAAAAGCTAATGCATAAAATTGATATACCGTATAAACATAATATGCAGCGCCACAAATGCCAATCCAAATGACCACCATAATCATTAGGCTTATCTTATTTCCAAATTTCTTGGAGATAAAAGCAAATAAAAAACTACCTCCAATAGCCACAAACTGAATGATTAATACCGTGAGTATCAGCTGATCACCGGGCAATCCAAGTTCCTTATCCCCAAATGAAGCAGCCAAATACATCACGGTCTGCACTCCCATCGAGTAAAAAAAGAAAGCTGCTAGGTATTTGTTCAATATAGGCATACTTCTAACCCTACTAAAAACAGCTTGGATCTCACGATAACCTTTCAAGAAGATATTTTCGCTACCAGACTCTTTCCTATAACCTGTTGGAAGGTTCCTAAAAGTAATTTGAGAAAATCCGGCCCACCAAAGCCCAACAAGAAGAAAAGAGAAACGAGCAGGAAAACTACCCCCAGAAAAACCGAACAACTCAGGAAATTGAATTGTAATCAAGTTGAAAACAAGAAGAATAACGCTTCCAATATAACCTAAAGCAAATCCCCTTGCACTTAAAAAATCGTATTCCTCTTCAGTGGCTATTTCCGGTAGGTAGGCATTGTAAAACACGATACTTCCTGCATAGCCGATACTAGCTAATACACTACATAAAATTCCAAACTCAAGATTAGATGCATCGAAAAAGAACAGACCCATACAGGAAATCGAACCGAGATAGGCAAAAAACTTCATGAAAGAAAGCTTCTTACCCGAAGCATCAGCTATACCTGAAAGAAGCGGAGAAATTAATGCAATAACGAAATATGAGAAAGATATGGAATAGGAGTACAACACCGTATTGACTACTTCCAAACCAAAAAAGTCCACCCGATCAGAACCATCCGAACCTTTGGTGACACTATTGTAATAAACAGGGAAAATTGTAGAAGTAATAACCAAGCTGTAAACTGAATTTGCCCAATCATACATAGCCCAAGCGTTTTGGACCTTTTTCTTTTTATTATTTGATGGCTTCATGGTATTAAAATAAAAAAAGCCATCCTAAAAAGGATGGCTTTGAAATTTTCATATCAACTTTTATTCTGGAAGCTTTGTGGTAGAAGCGTAAAGTACACGTCTAGCATCCGCATTTCTTAATTCAGTCTGAACGTCAGAAACTGGACCCATCTTCACTTCCTTATCTACTTTCATAGATATTGTGATTAATCCTCTATCGGCTTCAGCAAGCATATCTCTTTCTTGGTTTACCCACTGAACAATGTCAGAAGTATTTATCAATACATCATTTGCTTGAATTCTAGGTTCAGAACCATACAAACTTGTATTCTTAGGCTTACCTAAAAACAGATATGAAATCAAGGTTTTGTTTTGAAGCTTCTGTAGCTGAGTTGCCTGTGGAATCTTTTGTTCCACTAGAAGATCTTGCTCTCTCAAAACCGTCGTAACCATGAAGAAGAACAATAGCATGAATACGATATCAGGAAGAGAGGCTGTAGATACAGCAGGCGTAACTCTTTCTTTATTCTTAAACTTTGACATATTAATTCCCTCCTATTTTATTAGGTTCTGCAACTGAAATAGCCATTGGAATTCCTGCTTTTCCTTTGTCTTGAAGAGCTTTGGAAGCTTCATCATCGCCGGTAAGAGCTCTGTATTCATCAGCAGTTAGACCTACACGCTCTCCATAGATTTCAAAGTATGCTTTTTTGGCAGCATCAAAAACCTCCAAGTAAAGCTCATAGCTTGTTCCTCTATCTGTCTTAATAGAGACAACTGCCTCTTTAGGATGATCAGAAGATTCTGGCCTTCTTAGTGCTTGAGACTGCAGTGAAGCAGGCAGAGAATTAAACAAAGCTACCGCATCTTCATTAGGAGCACCAAAGTTCAAAATGAATTCTTTAATGTCCTTATCAAGATTCTCAGTGGTTCTTCTGTACTCACCCTCTACAAGAAGGTCATTATTCGCATTGATAAGAATAGCGAAAATGTTTCTTTCATTTACTTTAATGTCTGGGGGAGGCACATTTGGATCCAACTTCGGAGGTAAGATATTCAGGATACCCTTATCCGAAGCAATGGTGGTCGTCACGAGGAAGAAGATCAACAACAGGAAGGCGATATCCGCCATCGAACCTGCATTAATCTCATTACTCATTCTGTTTTTACCTTTTGCCATTTTACTTAGAAGCTTTAAATAATTCTGAAACTACTATTGAAAGTATAGTAATCAATGACAAAGCATAAGTTGCTATTAACAATCCACCGATGGTTTGAGACATTCCTGGTGTCAAGTTAAATGGAGCGCCTTCATATTTTGGAGCAACTTCATTACCAGAAATTGAATAAGCGATGAAGAACAAAACCACCAGCCCGATAATACCAACTGCTGATTTCACCAACCCTTTAGGATCGTCCAAAGATTTCAGCAAAGGCAATATTATCGACAAAGCAGCGCCTAGTATGGCTAATCCATAAGAGACGTAAAGCATGATATCGTAAGTATCCATATTTCAAAGGTTTTTAAAATCTTAAATTATTGAGAAGTAGAAAGTTTGACGGAAAATTACTTTCCGGTCAACTTGTGCTTCACTAAGACATCAACCAATGAGATGGATGCATCTTCCATATCATTTACCAAAGAATCAATTTTAGATACTAGGTAGTTGTAGAAAACTTGAAGAATAATCGCAACGATCAAACCAGCAACCGTAGTCAAAAGGGCGATTTTAATACCACCTGCTACAATTGAAGGAGAGATATCACCTGCTGCCTCGATAGTATCGAAGGCGAAAATCATACCGATTACAGTACCCATGAAACCCAACATTGGAGCAAGAGAGATGAAAAGAGAGATCCAGATCAAACCTTTCTCTAATCTACCCATTTCAACAGAACCGTAGGAAATGATGGACTTTTCAACCATGTCAATACCTTCAGAATATCTCATTAGACCTTGAGTGAAGATAGAAGCAACTGGGCCTTTTGTGTTTCTTGTAATTTCTTTAGCAGCTTCAACTCCACCAGACGCAAGCGCATCTTCGATTTTAGTCAAAAGCTTCTTAGAGTTGGTAGTTGCAAGGTTCAAGGTGATGATTCTTTCCAATGCAATTGCAAGACCCAAAATCAAACAAAGCAATACTGGAGTCATGTAGATCGGATCACCTTCAATAAACTTCTCCTTTAGAATTTGGTGAAAGCTTTGCTCCTCAGCGACGATTTCGTCGTCAACAACTGTGGGCGATGAAGTTTCTACTGCTGGTGTTGCTTCAGTGGCAGCAGCAGAGTCTGCAGAAGCATCTTGTGCGTTAGCGAAAACAGGAACAAACATGATACCTGCAAGCATGAACAAAGCGATTAACTTTCTCATAATGTGTTTTTTAAATAGACTTTTGATAAAGGTTAAATGGTTTCCAGATTAAATCGAGGCTTTAAAGTTATGATTTTTTAATTTCAAAAAACAAGGGCTTCTTTTTACTTTTTTGAAAGAATCCTCTGTTTAAAGTGAATTAGAGGCAATTTTTACACGAATGGATTGAAATTCAATTTCCTTATCAAAGCAAAAACGCACACCAATCATTTTATTGAAACCTAGATATTTTTTAAACCTATTGAATTTCAATTAGAAATAAAAATTAAAAAAATTTAAGGCTTGAATTAATATCATTTACCCTAATCAGAGTAAGAAAATCAAATTCCGATTCTCAAATTTTCCAACCTTTGAAAATTAAAAAAATTAGGGCCTCTCTTAAGGAATGAATTTCTCTTGAAGTATTCGAACATTCCTTGAAAAACGAAAGTGATTAATTCACCAAAATCCCTTTGAAATAAAAAAGCCAACCTTATTTCTAAAGTTGGCTATTTAAAGCAGAGAGGAAGGGATTCGAACCCTCGATACCCTTTTGAGGTATACACACTTTCCAGGCGTGCTCCTTCAACCACTCGGACACCTCTCTGTATGGTTGATTGATCCCTTTTCTGAATCGGAGTGCAAAGAAAATTATTATTCCCTCCGTTTCCAAATCACATTCGGAAATTTCGGAATTATCAAGCAGTAATCTCACCCGAAATAGACTGGGTTAGCTTCAAACAAATCTCTTCCCGAGTAAAATTCTGACCCAGCAGAAACATAAGTTTAGTCACAGCCGCTTCTGTGGTCATATCTGCACCACTTACCACCCCTACTGCCAGCAGTTCCTTACTGGTCTCATACCTTCCTTGAATCACCCGACCACCATTACATTGGGACACATTAAGAATAATCAATCCTTTTTTAATTGCCTTTTCCAAGGATTTCATGAACCAAGCTTCAGACGGACTGTTTCCTGATCCATACGTCTCCAAAACAACACCACGCAATCCGTCAATCGCAAAACATGCATCCATGATTTTGTCTGTAATGCCCGGGAAAAGCTTTAAAATCATTACCCTATTGTCCAGACTGTTTAGATTAATCAGCTTACGATTAGGCTCATAGGGACGGATTGCGTTTGTATTGTAATCAATCACTATACCTGCCTCAGCCAAAATCGGGTAATTCTCTGACTCAAATGCATCAAAATGGATGCTTTGAACTTTCTTTGATCTATTTCCCCTCAACAGCATGTGGTTGAAAAAAATGCAAACCTCAGGAACAATTGGCCTTCCATTGATTTTTGCAGTGGCAATTTCCAAGGATGTCATCAGATTTTCCCTAGCATCCGACCGCATCGCAGAGATAGGCAACTGGGCTCCGGTAAAAATCACTGGCTTATTCAGACCATTCAGCATATAGCTCAACATGGAAGCCGAATAAGCCATGGTGTCTGTACCATGCAGCACAACAAATCCATCGTAGCTGTCATAGTTTTCATAAATAATATATGCCATGTCTTTCCAGTGGCGCATGGTCACATTGGAAGAGTCAATAGGTTCTGGAAATGAAATCACCGTGATGGCAATATTCATATTGGACAGAATCGGAATTTTTTCCAAAATCTGACCAAAATTGAAGGGAACCAGCGCGCCGGAATCATCATAAGCCATTCCCAAAGTACCACCCGTGTAAATGATCAGCACTGAGGTGGATTTGCTGGTTTTGAGACCTGTGTTTAATCTTACAATTTTATAATTCATCTGCTGATCTCCTTAAATAAATTGAGTGCATTGGCGGTGGTGACCTCAGCGACTTTTTCCAGGGAAGTTTCCTTCAAATCCCCGACTCGTTTAGCAATCTCAGGCAAATAGGCTGGTGTATTTCTCTTGCCCCGATGAGGAACAGGCGCTAAATAGGGCGCATCAGTCTCAAGTACCAAGTTCTCCAAACCAATATAAGGAATCACCTGATCCAAACCGCCATTTTTGTAGGTTACCACTCCTCCGATCCCCAACAAAAAGCCCATTTGAATGATTCGATTAGCCTGATCCAGAGTACCTGTAAAACAATGAAAGATCCCCCTCAGCTTTCCATCATGAGCTTTTTCAATCAATTCGATGGTCTGATCGATTGACTCTCGGCAATGAAGCACGATAGGGAGTTCTTTTTCAATTGCCCAACCTACCTGTATTCTAAGTGCTTCTTTTTGAATTTCAAAAGTGGTTTTGTCCCAATACAAATCAGTACCGATTTCTCCTACAGCAGCAAATTCTCTTTTATTGAGCCACTCTTCCATTACCTTAAGCTGCCGCTCAAAATCTTCCTTGACATCGCAAGGATGCAATCCCATCATCGGTACACAAAGGTTGCCGTATCTGCTTTCGCTGTCGAGCATCCGATCAATTGTCTCCACATCTACATTGGGCATGTAGATTCTTGACACGCCAGCTGCTCGGATTTCTTCTATCACCTGATCCCGATCTGAGTCAAACTTGGCAGAGTAAATATGGGCGTGGGTATCAATCAGATTCATGGGTATTTTCTCGCTTTCCATTGGATTTGGACAGGCCAAAAGTAATAAAGAATAGTCAGGGAAAGGGCCAAGATCTGGTAAAAATCAAAGATTACTAGTGCAGGGACCCTCAGCTTCTGATTGGTGTAGGATGCTATTTTATGTAAAAAAAGACTTTGATAAATAACCTTTACAACCCAAAGTCCTAGTCCAAAGGAAGGCATCAGGATGAGTAAAACCCCGATTAACGGATAAAAAAGAAATTGAAAACCCAAGAGAAATTTCCATCCTACAGATAAAGACATCACCCCGTGCATCCAGCGTTTTCGCTGGAGCAGGAGATCTCTCCAAGTAGCTTCTGCTTTGGTGGTAATCAACATCCTGGGACTAACTTGGTGAACCTGACGAAAACCGGATCTAATCACAACACGGGAAATTTCCAAATCCTCAGTCAGTGAAAAAGGAAGCGATTCAAAGCCTCCGCTTTTTATATACGCCTCTTTCCTAATAACCATATTGTTACCAAGTCCTGTGGTCGAAAATCCCAAGTCAGTCACAACTTTGACAATGCCAAGCGTATTCCACCAATCCAACTCCTGCATTACCCCGAAGAGATTCTGACTCCTTACTTGAGTAATACCTATCACCAACCCAACCCCTTGATCAAAACAGGAAATACCTTCCTTAATCCAAGTCGAGGGCACCTCACAATCGGCATCTGTAAAGAAAAAAAACTCCCCTTGAGCTTCTTTGGCCAGAATTGCAAGTGCATTGGCTTTTCCATTGGGATGAAAAAACCCGGTCTGCGAGGGTAAAACAGTGATGATTTTTCGGTTTTGAGAGTGACCTGCCCAAGTGCTCAAAAGCTCAGGCGTAGTGTCCTCGCTCTGATCATCGGCGATCAAAATCTGCAGTTTTTCGGTGGGATAATCCAATCGATCTAGGCTATCCAATAGCCTTGGCAAATCTTTTTCTTCATTCCGGACAGCTATCAGGATAGAAACACTGGGTAAGAGTCCCTGTGATTCCTTACTATGATCTTTCCAGTTTTTCTTTGCTAAAATCCACAGTAACATGTATTGTACTGCAAGTAGTAAAGGAAGAAAAAGTAAAATCCAACTACTCATAGAATCCCGGTTTTAAAACCTTCCCCTTCCAAAAAGTCAAGGTATCCGGGGAGAATCTTCTGAAGATGTCCGTCAGTTTTTTGCTGATCGTGAAAGACGATGATACAAGCCTCGGAAGTCTTTCTTATGGAGTCGTTCAGCACCACTCGAGGAGAAATAGACCGGTCATAATCTCCTGTCAACAAAGTCCACATCACGATTTCCTTTTCCTTTTGAAGAGCTTTTACTTGCCAAGGACTCATCATCCCATAGGGAGGACGAAATAGTGGGGTTCTCAATTCCAATTTTTCTTCAAAAATCTGATCGCATGCTTTGACATTTTCAAAATATGACTTTGTAGAGGCCTTCAACCCATGCAAATGATGAAAAGTATGATTCCCTATCTGATGACCTGCTTGCAACACCTCTTGTGCAAGGGAGACATGCTTCCTCACATTGTCTCCGACCATGAAAAAAGTAGCCTGCTGACCTCTTTTGGCCAATTCATCCAAAACAAAATCTGTGATCCCGGGCACAGGACCATCATCAAACGTCAAATAAACTTGCCTAATTCCTCCAGCTCCCTCCCATATTCTCTGGGGGAAAAACCGTTGCACCCACTTTGGAACCCGATGAGGCTTCATGGTCAGTCAAACCTTAGACTTAGCAGGGTCAAATCATCCCTTAGTGGGATACTTTTAGAAAACTCCCCCATTAGGTTCATAAATTCCTGATGAAAATCCTCGGGGTTAATCCCTGAATGATCATTCACAAAAGTCCGGAACCGATCCTCGCCAAACTCTTCTTCCTCTGGATTCATAGACTCTGTCAGGCCATCGGTGTAGAGGTGAATGGTAAACTTCTGGAGATTCTCTCTTTTTCCTATTTCCAAAAAAGGCAATTCTTCAAAAGCTCCCAATATTGTGGTTCCTGCTTCCAAAAGTTCTGTCTGACCTTCTGGTTCTCTGCACAATATAGGAGGATTGTGTCCAGCATTGACAAAGCGAAGTTGGCGCGTCTGAAAATCATACTCACCCAGAAAAAAAGTGATAAACCGTTCCCCTTTGGTATTATCAAATAGCGTGTAATTCAGCTGCCGCACCATGGTCTCAAAATCCGCGTCGCTTCGGAGTAGTGTTCTCAATGCTGCCTGGAAATTGGACATCAATAAGGCGGCCGAGATCCCTTTTCCGGAAACGTCCGCGATGCAGAAATATACCTTGTCCTTTGTTTTTTGAATCAAATCGTAGTAATCACCTCCCACCATACTGTGAGGAAAATAAGTCACCTTGGCCTTTAGCCGATCAGAATCAGGCAATACCGCAGGGAAAAGCATGTGCTGAACTTGAGATGCGATTTCCACCTCTCGCTTTAACACCTCTTGCTCAAGTTGTCTTCTGGCAAATCGCTTGTTTTCCAATGCCACGACCAGAATATTGGCTAAAGCTTGGGTAAAGTTTAGGTCTAGCTCAACTGCCGCAGATTTTCTTTTCAGAAAAAGGATGGCAAGCATCTGATCTTTATGATAGACCGGAAGGTAGGTTTCCAGCTCTTCAAAGGAATACCCCTCTGCGAGCTGAATGGATAACTTACCTGATTCTTTATCATCCAGCACCCACGAGGCAGGCAAAGCTGAAGGAGTCTTGGCTTTCACGCCATGAGAAATTCTCCTTTCGTAGTTTCCGTCTTTGGAGACATATAAAATGAGTGCTTTGATCTCCAAATGAACCAGACAGGTGAACTTGAAAATAGTAATCAATACTGCCTCAGGCTGATTCTCATTGATTGCTTGGGTAATCTCAAGCAAGGCTTTGAGTTCGAGTTCTTTTCGTTGAAATTTATAGTTATCCTGAGCCACAGCTTATAATGTATTGTGAGCCATTAGTCCCTTTTTGGTAGCCAGAAAATAGAGCTCTTTTCCCTCCTTAAAAATATCCACCTGATCAAACCGCTCCTCGTCCGGGCCAGAAAGACATTTTATCATTGCTTTTTTGTACAAAGAAGTCAAAGTTTCCATCAGAACCACATCCTCCCAACCCAGCGATTCCTGCAAATAGCCGAACCCCTGTACAAAATACAATTCGTCTAAAAGATCAAATTCTAGGTCACTCATAGCTTGTCATTCGATGGCCTAAATTACGGATTCTTCTTGGGATCGCCCTTTCCATTTTACTTTAATAAAAAGCGTGCCCAAGCCCACCCAAATCACATAGAAGGGGTGAATCAAACTCGTCGCAAAGTAATCTGCCAAACTTGCCTTTGACCCCAACCCTTCTCCTACTCTTCCAAGACTTAGGTGCTCAGCAAAAGCTTTTAGCAACCAGATTGCTCCAAAGAAAAATAACCCATCCCAATCCCATGCTAAAAAAATCATACTGGCAACCCAAATCAACTGAACCAAAAACGTCAAAACTGCAGCAAACCCATGTGAGATAGATCTGTGAGCTTTCCATTTTCCCGACCAGCGGATGCGTTGTCTAAGCAAGTCAGTCCAACTTAACTGAGGCGTCGTGTAGACCAATGCTTCTCGGACAGGCAGGTAAATACAACTGTTAGCGCCAAAGTATTTGACGATTTTTTTCAGTAAAAACTCGTCATCGCCTGAGAGAATATGTTCATTCCCATCATACCCTCCAACTTCCAAAAAGGCTTGTTTCCGAAAGGCCAAATTTGCTCCACTGCACATCAAGGGTTGCTTTCTAAAAAAATAGAACTGGGTCATCAGGAGAATACTGTACCATTCGATTTGCTGGAATTTTTGTAAAAATCCACCTTTTGTCGCTTTGGCAAGCACAGGTCCCGCCACCAACTGCACGTTAGGATCAGAAAAAGCCGAAGCCATTTTCATTGGCCAAGCCTCAGGAAATTCACAATCCGCGTCTGAGGTGAGAATAATTTCGCCTTGAGCTAAAGAAATCCCATGGCTTAAGGCTGCTTTCTTTCCGAATCCAAGACTTTTTACCAACCGGACTCCAACCATCTCTCTAAAATGAGCAGAGGCCAGCTGCCAAGAATCGTCTTCACTCTGATCGTCAACCAGTAAAACTTCCAGATGATCAGAAGCAATCTTCGCTATTTCAGAGGCAAGTTTTGGGATATTCCGACTTTCATTTCTAAAAGGAATCACCAAGGTAATGAGTCGGTCACGATACTGCGAAGGTTGAAAAAAGTGGTTTCTTGGCCATTTTTGAGCCAGCCAAAGATGCAATGCCAAGTAACCCAAACACCAAAAGAGGTAAAAACCAATCATCTTTTAACCTAACTTGTAGCCGTGAGTAAAGAAGAACAAAAAGCCCCGAAAGAAAAAATCATCCTAGGCATCGACCCGGGTACCACCGTTATGGGATATGGTTTGATTTTGACAGAAGGAAAGAAGTACAAAATCCTCCAGTACGGAGTCATTCACCTCAAAAAATACGAAACCCACGAGCTGAAGCTGAAAAAGATTTTTGAACGGATCAGTGGAATACTTGATGAATTTGCGCCTGATTCGGTGGCGTTGGAAGCGCCTTTCTACGGTGCCAACGTGCAATCCATGCTCAAGCTCGGCAGGGCACAAGGGGTAGCCATGGCGGCTGCGCTTTCCAAAGAAATCCCGATCACCGAATATTCTCCCAAAAAAGTAAAGCAGTCAGTAACCGGTAATGGCAATGCCTCCAAAGAGCAGGTGGCGGCTATGCTTCAAACCCTCTTGGGCATCACCGAACTCCCAAAACTATTGGATGCTACGGATGCGTTGGCGGTAGCGCTCTGCCATCACTTTCACGAAGGAAGAGTTCAGACACGAGGAAGAAATGAAGGATGGAAATCCTTTATCGAAGAAAATCCCGATCGCATTAAAAAGTAAAATCCCGACTTTCGCCGGGATTTTTTTCAATTTCCTAAGGTGTAGCCTAGAGATAGTTTGAGTACTCGGTTACTCACATCCGTGTTGAAATAATTGAGTGAGGAAAGCCCCAAATCATAACTCGCCTGCAGATTAAGACCTGCTGCTACTTTTAATCCAAGCCCTACTACAGCGCCGAGTTCATAGCCACGGACAGGTTCCAAACTGGTACTGTTAGTATTGCCGATGGTGTAATCTCTGGAAACCAACACCGATGCTTGGGGACCGGCGAAGACATTCAGGGAAGGAATCAAACTCAATCTCACCAAGACAGGGATATCGATGTAGCCTAATTTTTCGGTAACATCCCCTCCTCCAAGAGCAGTAGTGGAATATCCTTTTCCAGAATACTGAATTCCCGGCTCAACAGACACTAAGTCTGTGGCAGTTTTGACCAAATAATATCCTCCGACGTGAAAACCGGTCATAGAACTGAAATCAGAATTTGAAAAATTTGCTGAATTCAAACCTGCCCTGATTCCAAATTGTGCATGCGCAGCCACCGTAAATCCCAAAAGAAAGATTGCCAATACTATTTTTCTCATTCTAGCTTATGTTTAATTTTCTCTAAAACTAACGCATGAATCGCTAAATACTGATTCAATCCTGCATATTTATAGCTACCATGAGTTCATTTGCAGAGGCATTTAATCAATTTCCCTTTTTGGATGAAGATTCCAAGAATGCCTTTTTGGAAAAAATTCAATTTCAAACCTATCAAAAAGGTGAGCTCTTGGAAGAGGCAGGGAAGCCCTGTCGCTACCTTCATTATTTGGTAGAAGGCTCAGCTAGAAGCTTTTACCTGAAGGAAAACAAGGATGTGACAGTCTCTTTCTCACTCCCAAAAGAATTCATTACCTCCATGCATTCCTTCATCACTCAAAAACCCTCCAATGAGAGCATCGAGGCATTGGAAAAAACAACCACTGGAAAAATCAGCCAAACCGATCTTTGGAGCCTTTTTGACAGTCATCCCAACATAGAAAGAACTTATCGGATGATTTTGGAGCGATATTTCATTGCTTTAGAGGAACAGCTGATTTTTTCAAAATTCAAATCTGCACGGGAGCGGTACTTAGAGCTCTTCGAAACTCGACCCAAAATCATCCAAAAAGCATCCGTGGGACAGATTGCCTCCTACCTTGACATGAGCATCGAAACGCTGAGTAGAATCCGTGGGAAAATTTGATTTTTTGACATTTCTCAAAGCAATTGATTGCTGCATAGGATACTTTTGGATAAAACCCCTCCCAACCTGCACTTCAACATGAGAAAATCTGCTTTTTACTTACTGATATCCTTTGGGATTTTGGCCTGTGGCACCCAAACCACAGAGAGGTCATTCGACAGCACCCTCCTGACCAAAGCGAGCCCTGAGCAAGTCGAGCAAGTCGTGGAAGCTTTTATTTTGGCAGAAGATTCGAGCACTATAGAAATCCCAGAAGGATTTTACGAACTCAATACCCAATTGATTTTGGATAATAAAAGTGCCATCACGATCAAAGGCGCAGGAATGGACAAGACGGTACTTTCCTTCCGAAACCTTAAATCAGGAGGTGAAGGGGTGAAAATCGTGGGTAATCAAATCACCATTCAAGATCTATCCATCGAAGATGCTCCGGGTGACGGCATCAAAGCCCAACATACCGACGGCATCACCTTTCGGAGGGTCAATGTCACTTGGACTAACGGGGACAAATCCAAAAATGGAACCTACGCCATCTATCCCGTGCAATGCAAAAATGTGATGATCGATGAATGCATTTCCTCCCACTCGAAAGATGCCGGTATTTACGTGGGACAATCTGAAAATATCGTGGTCAAAAATTCGCTGGCCTTTGGAAATGTGGCCGGAATCGAAATCGAAAACTCTGACAATGCCGAAGTCTTTGGTAACACCGCCCGCGACAATGCAGGTGGAATTTTGGTATTCAACCTTCCGGGATTACCAAAATCTGACGGAAAAGGCACGAAAATTTACGACAACGACATCATCGATAATAATCATAAAAATTTCGCAGTGCCTATCGGGGAAGATCCGAATGGAAATACTGTAACGATGATTCCGCCGGGTTCCGGAATCGTGCTTCTTGCTGCCAAAGAGGTAGAAATCTACAACAATCGGATCCTGAGAAACAAAACTTATGGCGTTGCCATCGCTAGCTATCAGGTAACCGGTTTTCCGGCAGAAGCACCCAATTGGTCACCTTACACGACGGACATCTATGTACACGACAATCACTATGAGCGCAAGTCCTTTTCAATCCCTGACTTTACCAGAGAAATGGGGCAATTGGTCACCGTACACAATGCCCATGGAATCCTCAAAACTCAAGACATCATCTATGACGGCATTTGGGACAAGTCAGTAAGTGAAAAGATAGAGTCCAACCCCATGAGAATCTGTATTCAAGAATCAGGAATGGAAAATCTCCGTTTCACCCGGTTTTACCTCATGGATGGGGAAGAAAACATCCAATCATTCAAGGACCATGAACTTTTTCAAAACTGCAAAGTGAATGTGCAGACAGACATCTCCGGAATCGCCTTGCTTAATTCTTTTCCAAAAAAATGAATACATCAGCCCTGACTTTGAGAGACCTTCTTTTGGCTTCGCTGGTAAGCATTTCCATGTTGGGTGCTTGCCAATCCGAAAAAGCTGAAGAGCAAACCGATCAGTCGAAAACGGGACAGCGCGCCTTGGCCCCAGAGGAAGCTACAGGTCAATATCCCTATCGAAGATTATCGACTTATGGGTTTTTCGTGGGCGAAATGGCCATGCTTTCTCCTTCGGAAAAATTGATCCCCTATCAACCAGCCTCTTCTTTGTTTACGGATTATGCGTTGAAATCTCGATTTGTCATGATTCCAGATAGCGCAAAAGCGCACTTGGTTGACGATGACATGTCACTTCCGGTAGGATCCATTCTGGTGAAGAATTTTTACTATCCGGAAGATTTCAGAACCCCTGAAGGAAAAAGAAGAATTATCGAAACACGACTGATGATCCATGAGGAAAAAGGATGGCAAGCCTATCCCTACATTTGGAATGAGGAACAAACCGATGCGGTTTTGAAAATCGTGGGCGGAGAAACTGAAGTCAGATTCATTGACAAAAACGGGCAGGACCAAGTAATCAATTACTTGGTGCCCAATAAAAATCAATGCAAAAGCTGTCACAACAAAAACGAGGTCTTAGCTCCAATTGGAATCCAACCCAAGCACCTGAACAATGACCTGAAGTACGAGTCCGGGAAAGAAAACCAATTGGCTCATTGGACCAAAATGGGCAAATTGGAGGGGTTCACGGGAAAGGATAACCATCCATCCCTCATCAACTATGAGGATCAAAGTCAAGCCTTGGATGACCGAGCGATGGCTTACCTCGATATCAACTGCTCCCACTGTCACCGGGCTGAAGGTCCTGCCAGTACATCTGGTCTTTTTCTGACTTTTGACCAAAAAGATCCTCTCAAGCTTGGAATCAACAAAACACCCGTAGCGGCTGGAAAAGGCTCAGGAAAATTCAAATTTGACATCGTTCCGGGCCATGGAGATCAATCGATTTTGACTTATCGGATGAATTCCACTGAAGTAGGAATTGCCATGCCGGAGATCGGCAGAACTACAATTCATGCCGAGGGGGTGGAATTGATTAAAGAATGGATCAATCAGATGAACTGAGTCTCAATCACGAGACAATCTCATTTCCAGATATTTATTTGAAAAACCAAACTCCTCATAAAGCTTTTTGGCTGGATTCTGCGGTTCAACGTGAAGTGCGATAGAACCATGGGTTTGGGACAAAAGATATTGAAGCATTTGCTTTCCAAGTCCTCTGCCTCTCTTGTCCTTCTTCACGGCAAAGTATACCAGAATATGCTCTGGAATATAACCCGACATACCGGTATGATTGAGAACCAAGGCTCCATCCAACCCTCCCGCATCGCTCGCCAAGATCACCAATCCACCCGAACCTTTCGAATTCATGGCATAATCCAGACATTTAAGCACATCGCTTGTCGAGTCTCCAAATTCTCCGAGTTGCTCCACCAAAAAGTCGGCGATTTGTTCTTTTTGAAGTAGGGACAAAGGAAAATGTGGGGTGAAGGTTTGAAATTCCATCCCCGAATAAACAAAAAAAGACAGGCTTTCACCTGTCTTTTTGTATGAGAAGTTATTGGAAATTACACGTTTTCGCTGCTTACCACGGCAGAGAAATATTCTCTGTTCATACGGGCAATATTGGTAATGGAAATTCCCTTTGGACATTCCGCCTCGCAAGCACCGGTATTGGTACAAGCACCGAAACCTTCCGCATCCATCTGGGCGACCATCTTTTCCGCTCTGGTTTTCCGTTCTACCTGACCCTGTGGAAGGAGCGCCAACTGAGAGATTTTAGCAGAGGTGAAAAGCATAGCAGAAGCATTTTTACAAGCTGCCACGCAAGCCCCGCAGCCGATACATTGCGCCGCATCCATGGCCAAATCTGCAACTGTCTTTGGAATCGGAATCTCGTTGGCATCCGGCACACCACCTGTATTGACAGAGACATAACCACCCGCTTGGATGATTCGGTCAAATGCCGAACGGTTTACTACCAAGTCTTTTACCACAGGGAAAGCCTTCGCTCTCCATGGTTCGATGGTGATGGTCTCCCCGTCATTGAACGAACGCATGTGCAACTGACAAGTCGTCGTCTGTAGCGGACCGTGTGGCTTACCATTTATATAGAGTGAGCACATTCCGCAGATACCTTCGCGGCAATCGTGGTCAAAGTGAACAGGATCTTCTCCCTTTTCAGTCAATTGGTCATTCAACACGTCCAGCATCTCAAGAAAGGACATGTCTTTGGAAACATGGTCCACCGGATAGGTTGCAAAGCCACCTTTTTCGGATGAATTTTTCTGTCTCCAGATTTTTAAAGTCAATTTCATATAGAAGTATGAATTATTGTCTACAGATTATTTATAAGAACGCTGGGTCAACTTCACATTTTCGAAGACCAAATCCTCCTTGTGGAGTTCTTCTTCCTGCCCTTCTCCCACATACTTCCATGCGGCCACGTAAGCGAAGTTTTCATCATCACGAAGCGCCTCACCATCCGGAGTTTGGTACTCTTCACGGAAGTGACCACCGCACGATTCGTTTCTGTTAAGCGCATCGTCCACCATCAATTCACCCAATTCCAAGAAATCAGCAACACGGTGTGCCTTTTCTAGGGTTTGGTTCAATTCCTCATTGGTCCCCAATACTTTCACGTTAGACCAGAATTCTTTCTTCAAAGCTTGGATCTCAGCTTTCGCCCATTTCAAGCCCTCTTCAGTCCTAGCCATTCCGCACTTATCCCACATGATCTTACCAAGCTTCTTGTGGAAATAATCCACTGTCTTGTTTCCGTTGATGGAAAGAATCGTATGAATTCTTTTCTGAACTTCTTCTTTTGCCTTGGCAAATTCAGGATGAGTTTCATCCACCTTCTTTGGTGGAATCTGCGCCAAATAGTCCCCGATAGTATATGGAATCACAAAGTATCCGTCTGCCAAACCTTGCATCAAGGCAGAAGCACCAAGTCTATTTGCTCCATGATCTGAGAAATTCGCTTCACCCAACGCATACAAACCAGGAACCGAAGTCATCAAGTTGTAATCCACCCATAGACCACCCATCGTATAATGTACCGCAGGGTAAATCATCATTGGCACCTCATAAGGATCCTCTCCGGTAATCTGCTTATACATATCGAAAAGGTTACCATATTTCTGCTCGATGATTTTTCTAGAATCACGCTTGATGGCATCGCGGAAATCCAAGAATACCGCTTCACCGGTTTCGTTTACACCACGTCCTTCGTCACAGACATACTTGGCATTTCTGGAAGCCACATCACGAGGAACGAGGTTACCGAAGGAAGGATATTTTCTTTCCAAGAAGTAATCTCTGTCTTCTTCTTTGATATCGTTTGCCTTGATTTGGCCTTTTCTGAGTTTTTCAGCGATCTCTTGAGTCGCCGGAACCCATACACGACCGTCATTTCTAAGTGACTCCGACATCAACGTTAACTTGGATTGATGATCACCAGAAACAGGGATACAAGTCGGGTGAATTTGAGTAAAGCAAGGGTTCGCAAAGTAAGCACCACGCTTGTGAGCTCTCCAAGCTGCTGTCACATTGGAACCCATTGCATTCGTTGATAGGAAGAACACGTTACCGTAGCCACCTGTACAAAGCAGAACTGCATGAGCAGCATGTGTTTCTACTGCACCAGTGATGAGATTTCGTGTGACAATACCTCTTGCATGGCCGTCAATTACTACCACGTCCATCATTTCAGTCCGTGGATAGAGCTTTACTTTTCCATTGGCTACCTGACGGCTGAGTGCGGAATAGGCTCCCAAAAGCAACTGCTGTCCAGTTTGGCCACGGGCATAGAAAGTTCGGGATACTTGAGCACCACCGAAAGATCGGTTGGCCAACAATCCTCCATACTCACGAGCGAAAGGAACACCTTGTGCTACGCATTGATCAATAATTTTAACAGATACCTCAGCCAGACGGTACACATTTGCCTCGCGGGCACGGTAGTCACCACCTTTGATGGTATCATAGAACAATCTGAAGATCGAGTCACCGTCGTTTTGGTAGTTTTTAGCAGCATTGATCCCGCCTTGAGCTGCAATAGAGTGCGCTCTGCGAGGGCTGTCTTGGAAACAAAAGGCCTTGACATTGTATCCCAACTCCGCTAATGAGGCTGCAGCAGAAGCACCTGCCAAGCCTGTACCCACTACGATGACATCGTATTTTCTTTTGTTTGCCGGATTGACCAGCTTGCTGTTAAACTTGTGCTTAGTCCATTTTTCTGCCAAAGGACCAGCAGGTATTTTGGAATCTAGTATCATACGGGACTATTAATTAGCTAGTGAAATAGATGTAAAGTGGCATGGAGGCAAATGCCGCAGGCACCACAATGCAATAAATCTGACCGATGGCCTTAATGGCAGGTGAGTATTTTTTATGATTCAAACCTAAAGTTTGGAAGGCAGAAGCAAATCCGTGGGAAAGGTGGAATCCTAAAAATCCCATGGAGATGACATATAGAGCCACCAACCACTCCTGCTTAAAGGCCTCGCTTACGATTAGAAATAAGTTTTTGTACTCCTCTTCTCCGTAGGTTACCATCGGCACTTCTCCCCAATGCATTTTAGCCCAGAAGCCCTGTAGGTGAACCACCAAGAAGATCAAAATGATTGTACCCAACACTCCCATGTTTCTGGAAGACCAAGCGCTGTTGGTAGAAGCTTTGGATTCTGCATATCCTACAGGTCTTGCAGCCTTATTATGCTGAGACAAAAGAATAGAATAAATGATGTGACCAATAACTGAGATGTAGGTCAAATAGGAGAGGATTTTTACAGCCGGATTGGTAGTCATGAACTTGGCGTAGATGTTAAACGCCTCACCTCCATCTCCTTTAAACAGAAGTAAATTTCCAGACACGTGTCCTGTCAAGAACAGGATGAGAAAAAGACCGGTCAAAGCCATGATCAATTTTCTACCTAGGGTGCTTTTCAAGGTTTTTGTAACCCAACTCATACAAATGTTTCGATTAGTTTAGAACGAAATTCTTTTGCTGTTAATGCCGCCAAATTTACATGCCGAAGGAGTAGTATCCAATGCAAACGAATTCAGTAAGCTTATTTTAAAAGGTTCTAAATAATTTTTCGATGATTGATTTTGATTTCTTTTTCAACTCCTTCCCAACAGTCTGTTTATTTTTATTGTTTGAATTTTGAGTGTTTTTCTCCCTACTTCCGTTTATTTCGTATAGGAAGAAAAATCCATCAGGAATTAGTCCATTTTAACCTCAGACTATCAGTCTTTTAGAAGACTTGGCTACCAATATTGAACGACATGAAGCTTAAAATCTACCTAGGACTTTTTTTCATTGCCCTCTTTTCGGGAATTACCTCGTCTTGGGCTACTCATATTCGAGCTGGCGAGATTATCGCAGAGCGGATTTCGGTTCAAGCCCTCACCTATCGAATTACGGTAGTGGGATATACCGATACCCGATCAAGTGTTGTGTTTGGTCCTGGCCGTATCAATTTCGGTGATGGACGCGAGGAACAGCTTAATACCCAGAGTGATTTTTCTGTGGTAGAAAGTCTCGGTAATCAGATCGAAAAAAACACCTTTGTAATCACTCACACCTTTCAAGGTCCAGGAAAATACAAAATCCGATTCATCGAATTCAACCGAAATGACCTGACCCTAAACATGGACAATTCGGTGGATACCCCATTTTATGTCGAAACAGAAATCAACATCGACCCATTTTTTGGAGTAAATAATTCTCCTGTACTGACTATTCCTCCGGTAGATAACGGCGCGGTCAATGTCCGATACATTCATAACCCGGGAGCATATGATCCCGATGGGGATAGCCTATCCTATGCGATGGATGTTCCTAAACAGGCTTTTGAAAGACCTGTAAACAATTACCGAAGTCCAGCCTCTCCAGAATTCAGCCCACGTCAGCAAGACGGTACGGTTCCGGCTTTTCTGAGAATAGACCCGATTTTTGGAGACTTGATATGGGATGCGCCGGGCACTGCTGGACAATATAACGTAGCCTTTCGAATCATCGAATGGAGAAAAATTGACGGGAAATTTGTGGAAATCGGCTATGTCGTACGCGACATGCAGATTATTATCGAAAACTCGAATAATCGTCGTCCTACGCTCATTTTGCCTCCTGACCTCTGTGTGGAAGCAGGAACTTTGGTTAAAGAAATCATTCAAGGCCAGGACCCAGATGGAGACCCGATCAAAATAGAAATCTTTGGCGAACCTATCCAAATCAATGCTTCTCCTGCTACCTATTCACCCAAAAACGTATTCCAACCTCAACCGGGAATCGTGAATTTTTCTTGGCAGACGGTCTGCAATCATGTCCGCGAACGGGAATATGATGTTCGTGTTCGAATCACCGATCAGCCAAGATCTGGACCAAGTTTAGTGGATATTCAAACATGGAGAATCAAAGTAGTAGGTCCGCCACCGGTTTGGGACGAACTCGAGCAGAAACCCGGCAGAACAGTAGAATTGAATTGGGAGCCTTATGCATGCGCCAATTCTGCCCAAGAAATGCAGGTATGGCGAAGAATAAACTCTGATCCTTATGTGCCTGACTCCTGCGAAACTGGCATCCGGGCAGGTTATGAATTGGTAGGAATTACCGACATGGCTACGTTCTCTTTCACTGATGCAAATGGCGGCGAAGGACTTGCTCCAGGGAATACCTATTGCTATCGATTAGTGGCTGCGTATCCTGAACCAAGATCGGGATTAAGCATTGTTTCGGAAGAAATATGTATCACTATCGATGTGGATGTGCCTATCATTACCAATGTCAGCATAGAGGCAACTGACGCTCAGGCAGGTGAAATCTTTGTCAAATGGACTCCACCTTACGATATCGATAAGACTCAATTTCCCGGTCCATATACCTATGAACTATTGAGAAGCACGGGATTCACAGGAACCCAAAACCGAACTTCTCTGGGAATCATGTCTGACACGCTGTTTACAGACAAAAATCTCAATACAGAGAACCTAGTCTATAATTACAAGGTCATTCTCCTTGATAACAACATCAAAATTGACACCTCCTCATCTGCCTCATCCGTCAGATTGGAACCAACCATCATCAATGAGGCCATCGAACTGAAGTGGACTTTTAATGTACCTTGGAACAATCAAGTAGCGCAGTACAAACATGAAGTCTATCGAAATAGAACTGATGCCAACGCTTCAGACGAGGGTACTTTCGTCAAAATAGCAGAGGTAGATGTCACTCAAAATGGATTTACCTACCTCGATGATGGAAGATTTAATGGAGTCAAACTGAAAAAAGAAATTGAATACTGCTATTACGTAGTAACCAAGGGGTCTTACAATGTGGCAGGATTGGTTTACCCATTAGAAAACAAATCCCAAATCGTCTGCGCAAAACCGGATGACAACAGACTCCCTTGTCCTCCTGTATTGAAATTCGAAGGGCCTGAGTGTGCTGCTTACGTAGCCGAGCAGCCTTGCAACTCCAACACCTTTGAGCACGAACTCAGTTGGGTTCCCAATTTCACGGGCAACTGTGATGATCAATTGAGTGGATATCGATTGTACTTTACTTCGGAGGGAGAAGAAAGCGAATTTACCCTTGTAGGCCAGTATTCTGCTATTCAGCTCAATGCAACGCTGACCAATCTTCCTACCTACAGAGGATGCTATTACATCACTGCAGTAGATCGCTCAGGCAATGAAAGTCAGCCAAGCAATGTGGTATGCGTCGAAAATTGTCCTGTATATAATCTGCCTAATGCCTTTACGCCAAACAACGATGGCGCAAATGATACCTTTATGGCCTTTGACAATCCTTTTGACATGTGCGCCAGATTTGTAACCGGTGTAGAGATATTCATCGTCAACCGATGGGGAGCGGAAGTCTATCGATACAATAGCCTCAACTCTACTGAGAATGACATCTACATCCGATGGAATGGTCGAGATCAAAATGGCAATGAACTTCCTGCAGGCACCTACTTCTATTCGGGAACGGTATTTTTCGATGTATTGGATCCAGCACAGCAGCGTCGAAATCTCAAAGGCACCATTCAACTCCTTCGATGAAGGATATCATATCCATCATCCTATTCGACGGAGTCTGTACACTCTGCAATGCTTCCATTGACTTTATTTTGAAACGGGATCACAAAAACCGTTTTCTGGTGGGAGCATTGCAGGAGCCTGTTTCAAAGAAGGTCCTATCAAATTTTCAGGTGGATGATTCCTACCTAGACTCTTTGGTTTTGGTGGAGAATGGAAAAGTCTATTTTCGAAGTACCGCAGCTTTGAGAATAGCCAAAAAACTCAACAGACCTTGGCCCCTTTTCTATTTTTTGATTGCAATTCCAGCATTCCTTAGAGATCCAGTTTATAATTGGATTGGCAAAAACAGGTATCGCTGGTTTGGAAAGAAAAGCACATGCCGTATCCCTACTTCAGAGGAAAAACAGAAATTCTTGAGCGAGGAAAATCTTCCCTTTTAGAAATATTGGATAATCATCCAGTAGATGGGCATGCCGAGGGTGATATTGAATGGAAAAGTTACCGCCAAAGCCATCGGAACATATAGCCCTTCGTCAGCTTCAGGATTGGCGAGCTTCATCGCAGCAGGTACCGCGATGTAAGAAGCTGAGGCCGCCAAAATGGAGAAAATTAGGCGGTCACCGGCCTCAGGTGCAATCCAGTGACTCAAAAATGCAACCGTACACCCATTCACCAAAGGAACCAGAATAGCAAAAAGAGAGGAGAAATAACCTGTCTTGAAAAATGCCTTGAGCTTTTTCCCACTGTTGATCCCCATATCCAATAGAAAAACCGCCAAAAATCCTTTGAAAATATCTGTGATAAATGGCTTGATCCCTTCAGCCTGCTTTTCATCAGCTATTAGTCCAATGAACAAACTTCCCAAAATCAACAAAACAGAACCATTGGTAAAAGCATGGGTGATAATTCCTTTGAGACCACCTTCTGATTTGGATTCAGAATACTTACGAAGTAAAATCACACCCGAAATAATTGCAGGGGCTTCCATCAATGCCATAACAGCGACCATATGTCCTCCAAAGTGCGCACCTTGGATATCCAGAAAAGAAACCGCCGCAACAAAAGTCACTGCCGAAATAGAACCATAAGCTGCTGAAATCGCCGCGGCATTAGGCACGCCCAATCGCTTTTTGAGAATAAAAAAAGTGTAGAAGGGAATTAAAGCTGAAAGGACCACCCCAAACACCAAGGCCCAAATGATACTGGTGTTGAATTCACTGTGCGAAAGCTCCTGACCTCCTTTAAACCCAATCGACAGCATCAAGTAAAGAGCAATAAACTTGGCGCTAGTGGCAGGTATCTCCAAGTCACTTTTCAACTTCACTGCCAGTACCCCTAAGACAAAAAAGAGAAGACTCGGATTTGTCAGGTTATTAATAAGAATTTGAAAATCCATGGTACAAATATCTTTTGCCTTTAAATCATAAAAAAGCAAAACATAATATTTTTTTATCCGTTATGGTTTTAAAATTAATTTTACTTATGAATCTGACCATACAACAGCTCAAAGCATTTAAGGCCATTGCCAAATATCAAAGCATAACAAAGGCCGCTGAAGCCATGAACATGACTCAACCTGCGGTGTCAATTCAGCTAAAAAATCTTCAAGAAAACTTTGAAGTGCCTTTGACTGAAATCATTGGCAAAAAGATTCATATCACCGAATTCGGACAGGAATTAGCGGATACTGCTGATCGGATTTTTGATGAACTCGGAAAAATCGAGGAAAAAATGCTAGAACTAAAAGGACTGTTGGGTGGCAAAATCAGAATCTCAGCGGTTTCTACAGGAAAATATATTATCCCCTACCTGATGGCTGATTTCATGAAGATCAATCCTCACGTGGAAATCAGCCTCGAGGTATCCAACCGATACAACGTACTCGCTCATCTTCAGGAAAACTCTACTGATTTAGCCCTAGTGTCTCTTTGGCCGGATGAACTCGATCTAGAAAGTATCCAACTTGCTGAAAATAGGTGGTACTTGACTTGCGCACCGGAGAAGAAGAGCCTTTATGAAGAATACATCCATGAAGAGGCTTGGCACAAAATTCCTTTCATACTAAGAGAGAAAGGATCTGGGACGCGCACTATGATGGAAAAATTCTTTACCGAGCGAGACATTCATGTGGAAAGCAAACTGGAACTCGCTACCAATGAAGCGGTAAAACAGGCCGTTATGGCAGGATTAGGAGCTTCCATTTTATCCAATTTTTCTATGGCTCAAGAAATCAAGGATGGAAGAGTCGCCATTTTGGAATACCCTGGACTCCCACTCAAAGCAGACTGGAAGCTGATTTGGCTTAAACAGAAAAAGCACTCTCCGGCAGTGAAAGCATTTATCAGGTGGCTTTCTGAAAACAGAGAAAAAATCCTCGCTGAACATTTCCCTACCTTGGCGTCCATGTAAGGCCGACATCTGAAAAACAAAAAGATCTATATTTGCGCCCTGCCGGATCACGGTGAGGCGCAAATTTGTTTTCAGACAAAATGAAGTAACTGAAACCCATTGAAGCCAAAATCTATAAGCATTTTAAAAATTATAGTATGAAAGCATTTGTTTTTCCGGGCCAAGGAGCCCAATTCCCGGGAATGGGAAAAACCTTGTATGAGCAAAATCCTGAGGCAAAAGCCTTGTTCGAACAAGCCAATGAAATCCTAGGTTTTCGGATCACCGACATCATGTTTGAAGGATCAGAGGAAGAATTGAAGCAAACCAAAGTGACTCAGCCTGCCATTTTCCTTCACTCCGTAGTTTTGGCCAAAACCACACCTGACTTTGCTCCGGACATGGTGGCTGGACATTCCTTGGGCGAATTTTCCGCTTTGGTGGCTAACGGTACGTTGGCATTTGAAGATGGTTTGAAATTGGTTTACCAAAGAGCAATGGCCATGCAGGAAGCTTGTGAAATCAATCCGTCTACCATGGCCGCCATCCTTGGGTTGGCAGACGAAAAAGTAGAGGAAATCTGTGCCGAGATTACCGACGAAATCGTCGTGGCTGCTAACTATAACTGTCCTGGACAGCTGGTGATTTCAGGTTCGAATAAAGGCATCGAAGTTGCCTGCGAAAAAATGAAAGCTGCCGGTGCCAAAAGAGCACTTCCACTTCCTGTAGGCGGAGCCTTTCACTCTCCTTTGATGGAGCCTGCCAGAGAAAAACTCCAAAAAGCTATCGAATCCACTCAATTCAATACGCCGATCTGCCCTGTTTACCAAAACGTGAGCACCACCGCAGTATCCAACGTAGATGAAATCAAAAGGAACCTCATCGCGCAGCTCACTGCACCCGTAAAGTGGACCCAGTCGGTTCAACACATGGTGAAAGACGGAGCCACTCAATTTGTGGAATGCGGACCTGGCAAAGTATTGCAGGGATTGGTCAAAAAAATCCATCCGGAAGCAGAAGTTTCAGGACTTTAAAAATTCAAATCCCGCTCTACAGGCGGGATTTTTCTTTTATTATTCTTTCAGAAATAGGGTTCAATCTCACTTTTATCCTCACTTTCTCTTAGCATTTGAGCGAAAGTTTTACCTGAGATCGGATGTTTTCTATCTGGGAAAAGTTCCAATAAGGGAACCAAGACAAATTTACGCTCGGCAATAAAAGGATGAGGCACTTTAAGCTTTTCTGTGTCAATAAATTCTTCACCATAAAAAAGGATATCGATATCCATCGTTCGGTCGCCCCAAGGCTCTTCGCGTGTGCGACCTAGCTCTGCTTCTATTTCTTGAATTGCTTCCAAAACTTCCCAGGCAGACCAAGAAGTGGAGATCACTGCCAATTGATTGAGAAATTTCCCTTTGGCCACACCTCCCCAAGCTTCAGTTTCGTAGATAGGGGACAGTTTGACCAGCTGAAATCGGGAGCAAAGGGATTCTACTGCACGAGAAAGCAACTTTTCCCGATCACCCTTGTTACCCCCTAGACATAGTACAACCTCAGTTTGCATCGCTTATCACTCGAGTCTTTGTAAAGCTCTTTCAAAATAGATTAATTTCGTCCGTATAAATTATAACAACTATGAAGTTTCTTGGAAATGTGTTGGCCGTCATCGTCGGTCTGTTCATTTTTAGCATCGTCAGCTTCCTGATTTTCTTTGGGATCATCGGCATGATCGCTGCTTCCTCCGACAAAGAAGTCACCGTAGAGGAAAATACCATTCTTCACCTCAATCTCAATGGTCGTATGCTCGTGGAGCGCACCTCTGAGGAAGACTTGAAATTTGGTTCATTCTTAGACCCCTTCGGCGGTGACATGAATGCAGGTTTGGTCAACTTGAAAAAGGCGATCTCCGAAGCCAAAACCAATGAAAATATTAAAGGAATCTACCTCAATACCGGGTTGATTATCGCAGGTCAGGCCAATCTGCTTGAGTTGAGAGAGGCACTGATTGACTTCAAGGAATCAGGAAAATTTATCGTAGCCTACGATGAAGCCTATTCCGAAGGAGGCTATTTTCTGGCTTCTGTAGCAGATGAAATCTATCTCAATCCGCTGGGAGGAATCGACTTCAACGGGTTTGCGTCTGAGGCAATTTTTCTCAAAGGTTTCTTCGAAAAAGTAGGAATCAAGCCGGAAGTCTTTCGTGTAGGCGAATTCAAAAGCGCTGTGGAGCCATTTATCCTGGACAAAATGAGTCCTGAAAACAGATTGCAGACTCAATATTTCCTCGACGACATCAATAATCATGCGGTGAAGTTGATAGCAGAGTCGAGGGGAATGGCGGTGGACAGCCTAATGAAGGTCAATAACCAGATGCTGGTAAGAAAGCCAAAAGACGCAGTTACCTACAGATTGGCCACAGCCTTGAAGTATGAAGATGAAGTTCACTCCATCTTAAAAGAAAAACTAGGTCTAACTGAAGATGATCAAATCTCCACCATCAATGCTACAGATTTGGGCTCTTTAGCCAAGAGCAAAAACATCACCTCTAAAAATCGAATTGCGGTAATCCTAGCAGAAGGTGACATCGTGGATGGTGATGTAGACGGCGCAATTAGCTCAGAAAAATTTGCCAAAGAAATCCGTAAAGCGAGAAAAGACGATGACATCAAAGCCATCGTGCTCAGAGTGAACTCTCCGGGAGGATCTATTTTGGCGTCTGAAGTCATCTGGAGAGAAATGTCTGAAGCTAAGAAAGCCAAACCCGTCATCGTTTCCATGGGAGAAGTAGCGGCATCAGGTGGATATTACATCTCTGCACCGGCAGATACCATTGTGGCTCAGCCAAACACCATCACCGGATCCATCGGAATCTTCGGACTGATGTTTAATGTACAGGAATTGATCAATGATAAGCTGGGCGTGACCACAGACGTGGTATCTACAGGACAGCTTTCTGACTTTATGAATATGGCCCGTCCGCTTACCGAAGTGGAGCGAACCATCATTCAATCAGGCGTGGAAGACGGATACGAAACCTTCATCACCCGCGTGGCCGAAGGTCGTGGCATGCATCCTGACTCTGTGAAAAAAGTCGCCTCAGGACGTGTATGGACAGGAACTCAAGCTAAGGAAAGAGGCTTAGTCGATGTCTTGGGAGGTATGGATACCGCAATCGAAATTGCAGCGGCAAAAATCGGAGCGGGTGAAGATTACCGAGTAGTCTATTTCCCTGAGAAAAAGCCTTGGTTTGAAGAATTCATGAACAGCTTCACCGACCAAGTGCAGGCAAGAGTCCTTCATGCGCAGCTGGGTGACCAATACCCTTTGTACCAAAAAGTCCAAAAGCTGAAACACTATCAGGGAGTACAGGTGAGAATGCCTCAAGATATTTCCATCAAGTAAGGTAAGCTTTTCAATAAATTCAGAGCCCCTCAAAAGTCAACTTTTGAGGGGCTCATTTTATTTATAGCTTTTGGAGCAAAATCTTCCAAGCCAATTCCACATTTCCTTCTTCCAATTCCTCCTTGGCCCAACGATGCAGGTGGTCAAGCCACGACTCCGGATCCAGATAAAATCGCTTTTTCATTTCCTGAATTTCTTCAGTTTGAGCAAAAAGCAAAACCTCCTCCTTACTCGGTAACTGCTCCACATTTCCCAATCTACCCAGGTTATTTCCAGTTAATACGGGACTATTTCGAATTTCCTCCGGAATCTGATCTACCCCAATCCCAAGTGTAGTCAAGGGCTTTGGGATCTGAAAAAGGGAATCCGGAGTGATTTTGGAATACCAATTTCCTCCCAATCGAGCCACAGGATCAAGTTTATAAGGATCGATCACGCCCTTGGAATCTAATATCCACTCGGATAGATGAATCTTGATGACTTCACAGATCACCAGATTCCCGGCCCCTCCACCGTCTCCCAAGGACTTGACTTCATTTACTTTGCATTCAAATGCCACCGGTGCTTCTTTGACTCTCGGAGGAGAAACCAAGTCTGAAGCCAGCCCAGTCAACCCTGCCTTTTCAAACTCATTGACTCCTTTGGGATATTCGGTACTGGCCAAAGACATCTGCTCTACGAGTTCAAAACCCACGATGTGAATGACTACTTCAGGAACCTCATGTACATTGTCAAGGGTATGCTTAGTGGTATTGTCTCTTACTCTTCTGGAAGGTGAAAAGACCAAAATCGGAGGATTTGCACTGAACAGGTTGAAAAAGCTGAAGGGACTCAGGTTGACATTCCCTTCCTTATCGATGGTACTTGCAAAAGCAATGGGTCGAGGCGCCACCGCTCCCTGTAAAATCGCCTGAAGCTCGGGAACAGAAAGGTCTTTGGGATAAATGGTTTTCATGTAACGAAATTAACGTGCAATTTTAACTGATAAGCCTTTTTCCATGAATTAGTTCACCGCTATGAAGTTTAAAATCCTCCCTTACTTTCTCCTGACCTTTGTGATAGCGCTGTCAAGCTTTTCTCAGACAGTAGCCCAAACGCACCGTTTTGCCACTTTTAATATCCGTTGGGACAATCCCGGCGATGCCGGAAATCTCTGGAAAGACCGTGCCCCACATGTGATCCATTTGATCCAATTTCACCAAATCGGACTCTTTGGTACACAAGAAACCCTAGCCCATCAATTGAAACAGATCAACGAAGGCTTAGGCTACTTATCCATCGGTGTCGGAAGAGATGACGGGAAGGACAAAGGAGAGTTTTCCCCTATTCACTACGATCCAAAGCAGTATCAGCTGGAGGATTCAGGTACGTTTTGGCTTTCTCCTACTCCTGATTCACCGAGCAAGGGCTGGGATGCCGCCCTCAATCGAATCTGTACTTGGGGCCGATTCAAGGCAAAAGGCGGAAAGCGGTTTTACGTCTTCAATATCCACTACGACCACATCGGACAGCAAGCCCGTGAAGAAAGCAGCAAACTTGTGGCATCAAAAATCAAGGAAATCAACCGCGAAAACCTACCTGTGATCTGGATGGGTGACTTCAATGTGACTCCGGATAATGCTGCCTATCAAACCATCGTTTCAAATCCAGCTTGGAAGGATGCCCGATTGATTTCAAAAGTGCCGTCCTACGGTCCAGTAGGCACTTTTACCGGGTTTGACTGGGAGCGAATGCCTGATGGCATCATCGATCACATTTTCGTAAATGGAAAAATCGAAGTGCTTCGCCATGGCATACTTACGGATAACTATGGCAAAAAGTACCCTTCTGATCACTTTCCTGTGCTGGTGGAGTTGAGTTTTTAAAGACCATCTTTTCCAGAGTTTAGAACTTTGGAAAAGTGATAGACCACAAAAAAACCGACTCAAAAGAGTCGGTTTTTTTGATTTCCAATTAACCCAACTTAACCGCCTATTGTCTTGGTGGTTGTTTCTCCGTTGACAGTGATGGTAATGGTCTGATTAGCACAAGTACCGTTGCCATAATCCACTGTGATCGTATTGTCACGATAGCGTGTTTCCACTTTTCCTTCGATAGGTCCTCTTCTTCTTCCCTGGCAAGAAAGGTCTATTTCCAATGGTGTAGTAGTCTCATGGGAATAGATCACCTTACCAGAAGCTGTCGCAATTTTGGTTTTGACAGTAGTCACTATCGAGCCACTGATCGGCTTGCGGGAGTCTTCGCCACGTACGACTTCCGAAGTTCTGCTTTTCTCAGAGGTCCAGATAGCCTCTTCGCCGTCGGCAAAAACAAACTTACCATTAGCCACGCTGGACTTCACACTGCCTTTTCCCGTGGTCTTGTCAAACTCAGACACCGTAGTTTTCAATCCACTGATTTGGATATCATTGACGGAGTAGCTTTTAAACTCAATTTTCTCTGTAAGCACATTATCCACCTTGGTTCGCTGAATCTCAATCACTCCTTTTCTCGTGATCTCCTGCTCATGTCTCGTGATGGTCACTCCTGCACCAAAATCCACCTTGGTTTTAGCAATTAGACTCAACAAGGAATCTAATTCAGGAAATTGGTTGCCACTATGTCCACCATGGGGGCCATCTACCGAATTGAAAACAGGCAGATTGACCACATTGCCTGAGGCATCGTAATGGGTGATGGTAGCTCCGCCAAATTTAAATATGCGGAATCCGCGCATATCTCCGGCACTTTCTGCTTCGATGATGGCAAGGATTTCATCGTTTGGAGCAAGTAGATTCAATCCATCCATGATCCCCTTGTGTCCGCCTTTGCCTTTTCCCAATCCTTTAAGGCCCATGCCTCCCGGACCTTTGGCGGTTTCAGAGTCATCCGAAATACGAGCATTGATGGTGCCCATCTGAAAAGAATTTCCGCTAATCGTAAAACTTGTTCCACTAGCCAACTGGCCTGAGGTCTGGGCCAAATCGATTGCTGTAGCATCTTGGGCCGTCAGTTCAGCGACAGCCGCCAATTCATCTTGCTCAGTACATGCTGCCATAAAAAGCAAGTACGACAGGAAAAGAAGGTTCTTGAGGTATTTCATGATTTAGCTGTTTTGGTTAACGTGACCAAATTCAGAGGTCAAGATGAAGGGAAAATGAAAAATTGATTTTTTTCGATTTTTTTTTCAAAAAAATAAAAAATGTTTATCCGCTTTCCACCAGTTGCCAAATAAGAGAAGGTTTGAAGTTTGATTAAAGGTGCTGTGGACTGTGGTCTGTGGTCAGTCGACGAATATCCGCGATCTTTAGAACCAATGACCTGCCTAGTGGCAAAATTGCGGATATTCATAACATAAAATCACCGAGTTTGATCCTCAATGGGGAATCGATAAGAAACCCTAGTTTTTCCATTTTCAGAAGTAACCTCCAAAGTCACACCTAGAAAAATGGCAATCTTAAACATGATCTGCAGCCCAAAACCAGACTTCTCTTTGGTTACATCTTTCAAGAAAACAAGCCCGTTTTTGACCTGAGCGAATAGTTTGTCGTCAATTCCTTCCCCGTCATTTTCAATCACGATTTCATACTGATCGGACTTTTTGATTCCGGAAAGCCAAATCTCCCCCCCACTACTGACATACTTCACCGCGTTGCTCAGCCCATTTTGAATCATCATCTGACAAAGGGAATAATTGGTACCGGAAAAAATAAAGGGATCAAGTTTGCCTTTTTGGAGCGTGACTCCCTGGTCAGCCCCAATAGCTACCCAGTCTTCCAGTAAGCTTTCGAGGATTTCTTGTAAGTCGGCTGTTTCGGTTTTGATAAACTGCGCATTGTTGACCTTGGAAAGGAGAAGCAGTGCATTGACAGATTTTTTCATCTTTTGCAGAGTATTCTGCATGTCCATCAACTTCTCACTCTGGTAAGGGCTCAGATTTTCATCTCCAAAAATCGCCTCCAACTTGGATTGAAGCACCGAAATAGGGGTTTTGAGCTCGTGGGAAGCATGGGAAATAAACACCCGCTCCTGATTGAATGATTTCTGTATACGCTTCATCATCTCTGAAATTGCCTGATCCAGCAGCTCAAATTCCTGTGTCGAACTCTCGATCGACTGATCATGAAATTCCTGAGGCTCGTTGATGCGAGCGATTTTGGTTTGGATGATTTTGTTGAAAGGCGCCATGATCCGCTTGCTGATCATCGAATCGAGGAAAAAGGAAAGCGCCAAAAAGGAAAATAGAATCCCGATCGCGATTCGGTAAAAAATCGTCTCGATCTGCTCAATCGTACTGAGACTTCGGCCGATTTCCAAGAGGTACGTGACGCCACCGATCTCAATCAAGTCAGCATACACGCGGTAGCTGATCTCTTCCTCTTCGATGATTCGCTTCTCCACAAAAATGCTGTCTTGCAAAAAGCTTTCAGCTCCTGCCTTTTCCAGCAAAATGTACTCTTCCTTCAGAATGTTGTAGGAACCAAAGCCTTCCTCGGGATTTTCTTCGGAAATAAAATTTTCAATCCCCTCAGCTTGGATCATTTCGATCACTTCACTCTTTTTCTCGATCAACTGCCGATCGGTATTTTTCAAAATCAGGTAGCTCAAGAGATACGGCCCTGACATCAAAAAGACCAAGAGAAACAACCCTTTCCCCAGTAGATTAAAAATCAACAGTTTGTGAAAAAGCTTCATGTCAGGCGATCAGTTTGTAACCAAGCCCACGCACGGTCTCCAGCCATTCGACCGGGCCAAATGCACTGAGCTTTTTGCGGATATTCTTGACATGCACATCGATGTAGTTAGACTGATACTCGTCATCGAGCTGATCTCCCCAAAGGTGTTCTGCCAATTGGAACCGATTGAGCACCCGGTTTTTGTTGATGAGCATAAACTGCAAAAGGATGTATTCCTTTTTGGTCAGCTTGATTTCTTGGCCTTCAAAAGCCACCAAGGGCTCGTTTAGATGAATTTCAAAACCGCCCAGTTGGATCACATCTTTTCTCCAGCCACTTTTTCTTCGGAGAATGGCCTGCATTCTAGCTTTCAACTCCAAGAGCGAAAAAGGCTTGGAGAGGTAGTCATCCGCCCCGCTTTCCAGTCCGAGAATCTTGTCCCCTACTTCGGTTCGGGCAGTGAGAATAATGACCGAGGCATCTTTTTGATAGCGACTCACATCCTGTAGCAGGTCGAGCCCATCTCCATCAGGAAGTCCCAAATCCACCAGTGCAAAGTCATAGGAATTGACTGCCAAGTTTTCGGAAGCCATCTTTTTGCTGCTGACCACATCGACTACATGATGCTCTGACTGGAGAAAATCACTGATTTCCTTCGCCAAGGGCCGCTCATCTTCTACAAGGAGGATTCTCATTTTTTTCTTTTTAGGGGAAAAGCATAGGTGGCTTTGAGGGCCAATTGAAAGCTTTGGGCAGAGAAATCGTATTCAGGAACCTGCGTAGGAATTACCCATCGGGGCTCTAGCTGAAATTCCAGATTGTCAAGACTGAGGGTCACGGGAATCGCCAAATCCAGACCCTGAGTGACAAAGCGCTGCGTGTCCAAATATTGTCTCCAGGTAAGGTCGTATCCTCCGATTCGGTAATAGTTACTGGTGCCCAAGTAAAATGTAAGTCGGGGTTCAAATGACAAAACTCCCTTTCCTCCGATCCTTCGATCCACTTCAAAGTATCTCGAGTGGCGGCTGATCAGAAAAAAGTCACCAGGCTGATTGACCAAATACATCAGCTGTGTGGTGGAGTAAAGCAATCCCCAATCCAAGCCTAGGCTAGTCTGTAGGATACCGATATTATCCTTCCCGGTTTGATTGAGATTGCTGGCACCGAAGAATTGATTATAGGACAGGTCGATATCCGTCTTAGCGGTCAGTTGTCTCGAAAATCCTCCTCCTATTCCCTTTTGCCAAGAAAGATCCGTGACAAAAAACTTCGCTAGCGTTGCATTCAAGTAAATCCCGGATTTGTGCCAATACATCACGTCGGCTGTGTAAAGGGGAATTTTCTGTCCAAAATCCCTTGCCATAAAACTGACTCTATTCTGATATCCAGAACTCAAAAAAAGGTAATCAGACACACTTGTTTCAGTCGTATCGGCAAGAGAATCCAAATCTTGGGCTTTACCCGAGGCAAGCCAAAATAGCTGAAGGAGGAAAGTAAGGACCAGACCTTTTCTCATGGACAAACGTGGTCGGGAAGTTGGGTGAATCCGAATTATCAAAAATCCGGAAAAGTGGGTTAAGGTATATTCAGGATAAAAAATCAATCCGCCACCTTATCCACCCGGTGGACGCTGTCGCGGCACCGTAGGTCGGGTTCCCGGAGGCACATTGGGTCGAGTTCCGGGAGTACCGGTAGGACGGGTAATTGGTCCTCCTGGTCTATTCTTCGGAACTCTTACCTCAGGTCGGTTGGCTGGACCACCACCATTGGGAACATGCTTATTGGGACCATCTGCTTTTGGTCCATCAGTATCTGCATTAGTTTTACCGGTAGGATTTATCGTGCCCGGCAGAGAACTTCTCCTTGCTGCACTGGAAATACCCACTTTTTTACCGGCTTCTCCTGCCTGCACTTGGCTAGGCACCGCTTTTTTCGGAGCTTCTGTCTGAGCCAAGGTAATTCCCGAAGCAAAGAGTAAGACGAATAACAAGACGATCCTGGTCATGGCAAAAGGAAATGTTGAGATGGCAATTTGAAACAGAAAGATGAAGAAAAGATGAAGAAAAAGGCCATCCTTCCGAATGGCCTTAAAATTATCTGATTACTCCGCCAGCGCAGCTACTCCAGGAAGTACTTTACCTTCCATATGCTCGAGCAAGGCACCACCACCGGTAGACACGTAGGATACCTGATCGGTATAGCCAAATTTATTGACCGCAGCTGCTGAATCACCACCGCCGATCAGTGAGAAGGCACCTTTTCGGGTAGCTTCTGCCACGTATTCGGCGATTGCCTTAGTTCCTTTGTCGAAAGATTCCATTTCGAACACACCCATCGGACCGTTCCAAAGGATAGTCTTGGATTCCAAAATTGTCTTCCCGAAGAGCTCTCGAGTTTTTGGCCCGATATCCAAGCCCATCCAGTTGTCAGGGATTTCACCTTTGTTGGCAACACCTTGGTTGGCAGTATTGGAAAATGCATCTGCAATGATGGTATCCACCGGCAAAATCAGGTTTACCCCTTTTGCCTTGGCTTTTTCCATCAGTTCCAATACAAAATCCATCTTGTCCGCCTCCAATAGAGACGTTCCGATGCTACCACCTTGCGCTTTTGCAAAAGTGTAAGACATCCCGCCACCGATGATGAGATTATCTACTTTCTCAAGTAAACGCTCAATGATCAAAATTTTGTCGGCGATTTTGGCTCCACCCATAATTGCCGTGTATGGACGCTCAGGATTACCCAATACTTTGTCGGCATTGGTCAACTCGGATTCCATCAGGTAGCCGGCTACTTTTTCGGAGAAAAATTCTGCGATTACTGCCGTGGAAGCATGCGCTCTGTGAGCGGTACCGAAGGCATCGTTCACATACACATCTCCCAACTTGGCCAATTTACCAGCGAAGTCTTTGTCCCCCTTTTCCTCTTCCTTGTAAAAGCGAAGGTTTTCCAATAGCAGCACTTCACCAGAACCAAGACCAGCTGCCAATTCAGCAGCATCGGCTCCGATGCAATCTGTGGCAAATTGGATGGATTGACCCAAGGCAGCTTCTACAGCTAAGATGATATGCTTCAGGGAATATTTATCCTCAGGACCTCCTTTTGGACGGCCGAGGTGAGACATCAGGATGGCCGAACCGCCATCTTTCAAAATTTTCTTGATCGTAGGGACTGCTGCCTGGATACGGGTATCATCAGAAACAGTAAAGTCTTCATTCAAGGGCACGTTGAAGTCCACTCGAACCAGGGCCTTTTTGCCTGCAAAATTGAGGCTGTCCACATTTTTTACATTCAAACTCATAGGATTGGTTTAATAGATGTTGAATTGGTTTTCGTAAAAACTGGCCTGAATTTAAGCCAATTTCAGCCAAAAGGGAATCAAAATCAGGGAAAGTTAAAGAAGTGGCTATTGGGAGATTTGAAATTTCGGATTTCAGATTTCGGATTTCGGAAAGGCTTCCACATTACCCCCCTGCTTCCATGCCTCCAAACTTGCTAACTTTTCAGCTTTCAAAATTCATTCTTCAACCCTTCACAGCCGCTCTTCGAAGTCGGTCGTTGATCGCACGGCCCAAGCCGGTTTCAGGCATCAGTTCGGCGAGGATTACCTGAACAGGGGTTTCATCCAACTTTCGCATGGCTGCGAAAAGATTTTGCGCAGCTTCATGAAGATCACCTGATGGACTCAAGGCAATCTGCTTTTCTTGGGGCATTTGCTCAAAAGCATCTGAAAAACTCAATACTGCAAAATCAACTCCCTCAGCTTGTTTTTTAGCAATCAACGTCTTCAAATCCCCCAACAAAAACGGCTTTCTCGGAGCATAGTGGCTGTCCAATTGTCCCGGTGCAGCTGGATTGCTGGAACTGTGATCTTTGACTTTGACTGGCCCGACGACATCTTCTATTTCACCAATCTCCAATCCACCCAAACGATAGATCACGATTTCCTCTCCTTCCATTCCCACGATCGTACTCTCCAACCCCACAGCACAAGGTCCGCCGTCTAAGATATATGGGATTTTTTCACCCAATTGAGCCTCCACATGCGCCGCTTGAGTGGGACTGATGTAGCCAAATGGATTGGCACTGGGGGCTGCTAGGGGAAATTCCAATTGCTCCAACAAAGTCAATGTCAAGGGATGATTGGGAACTCTAACGGCTACTCTATCCAATCCGGATGTGACCAAATCGGGAACGATAGGTTTTCTGGGTAAAAGCAAAGTCAAAGGGCCCGGCCAAAATTTCTTTGCCAGCTGCTTAAGTTCCTCCGGAAAATCAGACACAAACTCTCCCACTCTTTCCAAAGAAGAAGTATGGAGAATGAGCGGGTCGAACGTAGGACGGTTTTTGGTTTCAAAGATCAGGGCAACCGACTCAGGATTCAGCGCATTTCCTGCAAGTCCATAGACCGTCTCGGTAGGAATCCCCACGAGCTGCCCATTTTTCAAAAAGGATTGGGCTAAATCGATATCGGTACCAATTAGCGCCATAATTTACTTTTCGCAGAAGTCTTTGATCCAGGTTTCGGCCTCCGAATATCCAAGGGAAAGTGCCATTTTAAGATCGGCACAACCCTCATTTTTCTGTCCCAAAGCACTCATTCGAGTCACGCCTAACAGGTAATAGGCCTCCGCATTTTTGGGATCGAGGTTCACAGTATTGGTCAAAGACTCCATTCCGTGAATCGGATCACTCATTCCCAACTCAGCTTTTCCTTTTCTAAAGTGCGCCTCGGCATTGTTGGGATCAGACTGAAGGAGAGTTTGAAAGTCCAAAAGGGCATCTTCATACTCCTCCATATTGAGTAGTGCTGTGCCTCTGTTGAACAAAATATCCAATTGAGTAGGATCCAAAGCAGAAGCCAAATTGAAATCGGCAAGTGCTTCCCTGTAGTTCTTCAACTCCATTTTAGCATTTCCCCGATTGAACCAAGGCTTGTAATTGGTCGAATCGGCAGTGATGGCTTGGTCAAAAACAGGAATGGCTTCCTCAATTTTCCCCTGCTGGAAAAGCGCAACTCCCTTGGCATTGAGCGCCGTGGCATTGGCAGGATTCTTTTCGAGCAACTGATCAAAATAAGTGACCGCCTCAGGCCAAGCCTGGGCATCCATTTTCTCAATTCCAGCTTTCAGCAGTTCTTCCTCACTAGGGCTACAGGCAAAAAGGCTCACGCAAAGCAAGCCAAGAATCCAAAGTTTGTTCACGGGGTAAATTTTGGGCAAAGATAGGGAAAAAGGGCTAGAGAAGACTGTCGGCATTTTGGCCAACTTAATAGGCATGAATTGGCCTCCGTGTGTGTCTTCACTCACGGAAATTTATTTTCAACCATACTAAGTATCCATATTCTTGAATCAAACTTATGCTTGAGAATTTCGCACTCCGTGATAAATACGATTGAGAATTAAAAAGCAAAGTGTGCTGTGAGTGAGGACAATCACAGGGGCGAAGACCTTAGATGAGGGCCAACTTTTCACGGGCTTGGACGGGAATGGGAACCGGCTTCATGGTTTTCATATCCACCGCTACCATTACGCACTTGCATTTGGCAAATACATGATCATTTCCCTTGGCATCCTTCCCGATCAAAAACTGCTCAAGGTCAAAGGAAGAATTTCCCAATCGGGAACATTTGACCAAGGCCTCCACCTGATCTTCCAAGTGGATCGGACGCAGGTAATCGATCTCAATTCTCCCCACGACTGTGCCGATAGTCATCACATTCCAATCCGCAACTTGGTATAAAAAAACGGCGCGCGCATGCTCAAAATAGCTGAAATACACCCCATTATTCACATGCAGGTAGCCATCAATGTCCGAAAATCGAACCTGAATGGGCGTTGAAAAAGAAAATTCAGATTTGAGTTGGGAAGCTTCGACTTTAATCATCAGAGCAAAATTTCTGATTTGGAGGTTTTTTCAAGCATTCGAAGGATGGAAGGATTGTAACCGATCATATCCACCACCGAATCGAAGGTGATCCAAGCCAAAGAAATGCTTTCATCACTCATGATCAAAGGTTCATTGATGTCTGCTTCGAAAAGGTAGCGCACATCAAAGTGAAAATGCTCCGGTACGTGTGGGCGCTGTGGGATGATGTGCTTATCCAAGTCAAAGATATTCTCATCCACCAATCTCAAGGACTTCAGCCCACTTTCCTCTTCCGCCTCTTTCATCGCCACTTCGATCAGATTTTCATTGCCATCGGCATGTCCTCCAAGTTGGAGCCATCGTCCGAGTTTGCGGTGCAAGGTCAACAGCGTATGTGTTCTTTTCTCATTGACTATCCAGGCCGAAGCGGTAAAATGACCTTCCAATCGCTCCCGCTTGTAAGCCAGCGGATCTTGGGTCAATTCAGAAAAATCCTGAATGAAATGAGCTTCTTCTTCGTAGGGTGTACGGTAGGATTCCAGTTGGTTTTTGAGCGTAATTCTATCCATTTTCAGGTCTTTGAAATAAGCGATCGAGAAATTGATCGAAGGGTTTGGCATCTTGAAACAGGCGATCGGAATAGACCGTCACCAGGAGTTTGAGGTAACTGGGCTGATTGTCAAGGGTGATTTTCTCCAAAGCCACGTTACCGTAAATCTGGGAAATCAATTCGCCTTCTTCAGGCAGTTGTAAGGGTGGCTTAAAGTAAAACTTTTCGGTGACTTTCACCCGGTCGTTGACCTCTTCGTATTTTCGATCCAGGCTGACTTGGTTGTAGCCCTGCGCCAAAATCCGCCTGCTCAACCCCAGAAACAGTCTGGAAAAAGACTTGGGATCAAAGGGTGGTTCGTAGCTCACCGCAAACCCATTGGCATACGGGGAAGAGAAAATATGTACTTGGGGAGTCTCATTGATCTGGGTGCGCTTGAAGTGGTAATTTTTATAGATCAGGGCAAAAAGGTCTTTGGACTCTTGAGTTTCCAACCAGCTTTCCAAATCCTTCCATTCACTATCCTTGATCAAAAAATTCTCCTTCACATTCAAGGGCAACTTTTCAGAAGGCCTAAACACTTTTTTAAGTAAGTCATCCAGAAAATTACCCATTCGAATTGAGTTTGTATTGGCCTTCGGAGGCGGTTGAAACCTTTCCTTCATCGACCAGCTGCCGGAGCAATCGGAGATGATTGGAGGAGGCGGGTTTGTTGATTTTTTCAAACACTTCGTATTCCCCTAACTCCCCAAATCGGGCTAAAGTTTCGAGGATCTTATTCTTTAATGTCTCTTCAGTCAACTCTGCCTGATCTGACTTTTTCCTCTCAACACAGAGATCGCAAATACCGCATTCCTGATCGGTCTTTTCTCCAAAGTATTCCTGAATAAATTGAGACCGGCAAATGCGCGACTGATGCGCATACTCGACCATACTCTTGGCTTTTTCCAGGGTCAGCTCTTTGCGGAGCTTGATCCGCTGAAAGTTGAACGGCAACTTGGCAGCATCGTAGCGCTGGGTGAGAAAAGTGAGTTGCGGAGTATCTTTTCGCTGATCATAATCCAAGACTTCCAGCTTTGCCAGCTGTTGAAGGGCCTTGATCAGGTCGTATTCTTTCATTTCTAGGGACTTGGCCAGTTTGGACTCCTGAATCCGGATGTATTCGGAGAAAAGATTGCCGCCATAGGTTCGAAGCATCATCTTGATCACAGGATCCAGCTTGGCATATTGGATTTGGATCTCGTAAAGTCGCTTGGGATCGACGCGAAAATGCGCCCTTGAAGGCGCAAAGAAGCTCTCGTTGAACTCCACAAATCCCTCTTCTTCCAATACTTTGAGGGCATAAAACGTGTCCAAAACCGGAAGCTTGTAGGTCTGGCAAAAGTCCGAAAGATCAAAATCAAAACTGCTGAGCATATTCGTCCCAACCGCCAGTTGGAAATAATTAGCAAGGCATTGGTAAACCTTGCGCAGGTATTCGATCGGGGGATAGACCAATGCCGCTCTTCCAAGCACCTGCTCAAAATCCTGTTCATTGGCCAGAAGCACAGCAAACGCCTTTTTTCCATCCCGACCTGCTCGGCCAGCTTCTTGGTAATAGTTTTCGAGATTTTCAGGCAAGTCACTGTGGATGACGACCCGCACATCCGGCTTGTCAATCCCCATCCCAAAGGCATTGGTGCTGACCATCACCCGTACTTGGTTATTTTTCCAAGCTTCCTGCTTGGCAGAGCGATCGGCACTGGACATGCCTGCGTGATAGGCCGCTGCAGAAATCCCCATTTGATTGAGTGCTTTGGCGAGCTGCTGCGTGCCTTGGCGATTTCTTACATACCAGATCGCTGTACCGGGAATTCGATTGAGGATTTCAGTTCCTTTTTCAAGTTTGTTTTCGACGATTCTGACACTGTAGCTGAGATTTTTTCTGGAAAAACTCTGGTGAAACTCCCTGAATCGAGTCATTTCCAACTTTTCCAAGATATCCTTACACACCTCCGGAGTCGCCGAAGCCGTCAGGGCAATCACATTTACTTGGGGGTGAAAGGCGCGAATTTGGGCGATTTCGAGGTAGGAAGGACGAAAATCATAGCCCCATTGGGAAATACAATGGGCCTCGTCAACTGCGATCAGATTGATATTCATCTGCTTGAATCGCTCGATGAAAATCTCTGTTTTCAAACGCTCAGGAGAAACGTAGAGAAACTTGAAGTCACCATAGATGCAGTTGTCCAGTACCGTATCGATCTCGCGAAAGCTCATCCCCGAATAAATCGCTACGGCTTTGACCCCACGTGCTTTCAGGTTATCGACCTGATCTTTCATCAAAGCAATCAAAGGAGAAATGACCAAGCAAATCCCTTCTTTGGCCAATCCGGGAACTTGGTAACAAAGGCTTTTTCCTCCTCCAGTGGGTAAAATCGCCAAGGTATCTGTACCGGAAATCACCGAGTCCACGACATCCTTTTGGACAGGACGAAAGTCGTCAAATCCAAATACCTGCTTGAGTATATGTCGTGGATCGTGGGTCACTTACCAGGTCGGTTTGTTTTTCGTTAAAAATGCTGCAATTCCCTTTTTGCAATCTTCATGGACACGGGCGCGAGCATTGGCCTCCGCTGCCGCGTCCAAAGCTCGATCTCGGGCTTCTTTACCCAAAGATCTGAGCAATCGTTTGGTCTCACTCATAGAAAAGGCGGAATTTTCACGAATCAGTTTGGCCGCAAATTCATGCGCTACCCAATGATCGAGTGAATCTCCACTCATGTGCCCGGTAATCAGGCCAAACTCATCGGCTTTTTTGGCAGAAATCATTTCGCCCGAAATCAGGAGTTCCCCGGCCCGATAATGCCCGATTTGCTCTGCAAGAAAGACCGAGACCAAAGCCGGTACAAATCCGATTTTCGCTTCGGTATATCCAAAAAGCGCATCCGAATCCGCAAACGCAAAATCGCAGACAGTCACCAGGCCACAGCCTCCCGCCAAGGCATGACCTTGAACTTTGGCAATGACCACTTTGGGAAACTCATAAATCTGGCTAAACAGCAGCTTGAGTCGATGGCTGTCCTCCAGATTTTCTTCGAACGTAAAATTCTGCAAGGATTGAATGTACTCGAGGTCCGCACCCGCACAGAAAGCTCGGCCTTTGGCTTGCAGGATGACAACTTTTACGTTAGGATTGGCTCCCATTTCGGAAAAAGCCTCTGCCAAATCTGTGATCAACTGTGGACTCAGAGCATTTCTCTTTTCGGGTCTATTGAGGGTGATGAATCCCAGTTGGTTTTCTACCTGTGTGAGTACGGCGCGTTCCATGGTGCGTGGACTTTAGGATGATAAATTAGGTTTAGAAAAAAGC
Organism: Algoriphagus aquatilis; assembly: GCF_042657405.1. Taxonomy (NCBI): domain Bacteria; kingdom Pseudomonadati; phylum Bacteroidota; class Cytophagia; order Cytophagales; family Cyclobacteriaceae; genus Algoriphagus; species Algoriphagus aquatilis. Next base: position 52,544 of record NZ_JBHSKS010000006.1, on the reverse strand, counting down.
TTAGGCAAACGGAACTTAGAAAATTGCCCGAAAGCCTGCATTTTGATCCAAATTAGATTGAGATTGGGGCTTTTCTCCTGAATTATCTCTGCGAAAATCCTGAATTTTCTCAGGCTTTCTACTTCCCCAACTGATTTCATTTTTTCCTGGAAAAAATCTGACATCCAAACCCGGAAACCAAACAATAGAATCCTGCCAAACTCCTCGCATCGGTTCGGGCATGTGTGACCTTTTTTCGGTCAGCCTATTCGGATCTATAGAAAAAGAGAGTTGATCGAGAGGGAAACTCTGATTCCAAGAAAGGTGATGGCCGCCAAGATTCATGTCCAAAATGGCTTCCTTATTTCCTCTTTTGAAAAGCCAAAGCTGCTCGGTTGGACGATTGATTTCGCGAAAGAGACCTTCGACTCCCCAAGTAGCAAAAAATACCATCCCCAAAACGACCAGCTTTTTCCGGTTGCCTAATTCCCAATTGCCCCAAATCAAGAGTAAAATCCAAACCAACATCATCCCTGAAAAAGTGATCGTCAGCCGGTCAATTTTCCCCAAAGGCAAAAGTTGGATAAAGAAGGTGATCTGGTTTTGGAAGTAAATCATCCAATTCACCAGCCATCCCATGACCTCACCTAACATCGGTATCCAGCCTAAAAACAAAAAAGGAACCCCTACCGCCATAATTAAAAACGCGAGCGGAACCACAACGAGATTGGCAAGCAGAAAGTAGGTGGGAAACTGATGAAAATAGAAAACAGAAAGTGGAAATGTCACCAACTGTGCGGCTATGCTCACTGCAGCCAATTGCCAAAAGTACTCCAGCACCAAATTGCCGGGAATCCACCATCGCACAATCACAGGCTGCAAACCCACAATACCAGCCACAGCGAGGTAGGACAGTTGAAACCCTACATCAAAAATCACTTCCGGCTCCACCACCATCATCAGCAAGGCGGAAAACGCCAAGATATTCCAGATGGATGGTTTTTTCTTGCGCATCTGACCGGCAGTGGCCAAAGAAAACATCGTGGATGCGCGCACCACCGAAGGCGAAAAACCGGTCATCAACGCATACAACCAAATCAAGACAACCACCGCCAATAAATAGCCTTTTCGAAACTTGGAATCGTCCTTAAATCGCCTGAGCGGGAGCAAAAGAATGGCATAAATAATCCCGACATGCAGTCCGGAAACCGCCAGTATGTGCATGGTGCCCGTCTCAGAATAGGCTTTTTTGATCTCTTTGTCGAGTGACTCTTTTTGACCGAGCAACAGGGCATTGGCGATCTGTTTGGATTCGGCAATCTCAACCTTTTGATCAATAAGATTGGAAAGGAAGTAGCCCAACCGATCTATTGCAAACTCAAGGCTTCTGGTATTGGAAAAATCCACTTTTACCAAGCCTGAGCGAATAAATTGGCGGAAATGAATGTCCTTTTTCGCCAAAAACCCCCGATAATCAAACTCATCCGGAAAGGATGGAGAAGGGATAATTTCGGGGATTTTGTTGACCAAGACCACTTCACCTGGCTGAAGTGAGGAGGACAATTGATGGTAGATCAATACCTTTCCTTGGGTCTTTTTCCACCCAAGACTGTCTCTGATGGAAAATACTTCCAAGAGATTTTCGGAAGAATTGGGCTTTTGAATATCAAATCGCTTCACCTCTGCCAAATACATGGTGGCTCCTTGCCAAGCATCAACGGAAAGCGAAGCTTCTTTTTTTTCAGATCCAATAAAGCAACCCAAAACCAGCAAAAGCAGGTAGCCTAAACTGCTGGAAAACCCAAGTGAAACAGGAGTTTTTTTGGCTACTCCAACCAAATACATGATCCATACTACACCGAGTAAACCGAGGGAAATAACCTCAAAACCTACTGGTAAAAAGCTGGCAAGGAGAATACCCGTCACCAAAAAAGGCAAGTACCTTAAAAATGGAAAGTCAGCAAATCTCATGTTTGAAAAAAAATTAAACCTTAAGGTAAAATAAATCAGGCAAAAAAAAGAGCCCCGAAAGGCTCTTTATAGCAGTTTCTCCAAGTTCGATTAAAAGCGGTAGCCTAGGCTGAAACCTCCATTGAGCTCCACAGGAGAAAAGCGCGCATTGGCTGCCTCTCCGAATCCACGTCCTACACTTGCATAAGGACCAAAGGCAAAATGCCGAGACACTTCCCATTTGTATCCAAATCCAGCTCCCAGAATAAAGGCCGTCATGTCTGTGGTGGTAATTCCACCTGAGTTGGTCGGTTCCTCAAATTCTCCAAACCTGATTTTGGCAAAAGGATACATATGAAAACGCCCATTGGGTTTGTTGCCAAAATAAAAATTCAGCGCAGTCATGGCTGAATTGGTTTTGTAGATTTTACCCTTTCCTTCAGAGTTAAAGCCAAATCGGTCATTGGCCAAAACCTGAAACTCGAGCGAATGACTTTCGCTGAGATAGCGTTCGTACCCAATTTCAAAAGAACCCAGAAGAATCAGGTTCATAAAATTGACTTTAAGCTCATTTTCAAAAGTTCCCAAGTTGGGATTCCGAGTACCTGAAGAGGAAATGACCTGTTGGGCATAGCCGGCGACTCCCAGGCTGACTACAAGAAGAAATGATAAAATTGATTTTCTCATAAAAGGTAACAGTTGGTTTGACTGACTTGGTAACAATGATCAAGCCAACTGCATTTTGTAATGTTGGATGAAACATTCTTCAAAAAGATCTCCCACCTTTTCAAAACCGAATTTGGAATAAAGTCCCATGGCGGAAAGTTGGGCATGGAGGTACTTAATTTTACCGGCAGCTTCAGGATTAGCCGCAATGTCTTTCAGCACTTCTGAAACCAGTGCTTGACCTATTCCTTTACCTCGAAACTCTCTAAGAACCGCAAAACGCTCCAATTTGACCCCATAGTCAGTGACTCTCCAGCGGGCTGCCCCAACAGGGATTTCCTCCAGAAAGGCAATAAAATGATGGGAAGTGGCTTCAAAATCGTCCCGTTCAAGCGCAGGATCCACATTTTGCTCGAGGACAAAGACTTGATTTCGGATGGCAAAAGCCTCCCGAAGAAGAGAATTATCCGTTATTTTTTCTAATCTGAGCCTCATTTCGGTACTGTTCCCTTTCCTCCTGATTTTTCTCGTAGGCTTCAATGATGGCTTTGACCAACTTGTGACGGATCACGTCTTTTCCGCTGAGATTGACGATGCCGATTCCTTTCACGTCTTTCAAAATACGTAATGCCTCGGACAATCCGGATTTCTGTCGGACAGGAAGATCAACTTGAGTTTGGTCTCCTGTGATGATCACCCGGGAGTTGGGGCCCATTCGGGTAAGGAACATTTTGATCTGCTCACTCGTGGTGTTTTGCGCCTCATCCAAGAGCACAAAAGCATCATGGAGCGTCCGACCACGCATGTAGGCGAGTGGAGCAATTTCAATGACGCGGGTTTCTTGGTAGTATTTCAGCTTCTCAGGTGGCACCATGTCCTGCAAAGCATCGTAGATCGGTCTGAGATAAGGATCCAATTTTTCCTGAAGATCTCCTGGCAAAAACCCTAAGTTTTCTCCCGCTTCTACTGCCGGACGGGTGATGATGATTCGCTTTACTTCTCGGTTTTTCAAAGCTCTTACAGCCAAAGCCACCGCAATGTAGGTTTTACCTGTACCGGCAGGGCCGAGAGCAAAAACCAAATCATTTTTCATGGCAGCATCAACCAACTTCCGCTGATTGGCAGACTTGGGCTTGATGACAAGGCCTTTATTTCCAAAAACAATCACCTGATCACGACTTGCCTCTTCAAAAGGAATGCCTTCGATATCAAGGTAATCTTTGACGTTTTCGGGAGTGATATGTCCAAACCGATCAAAATGCTCCAAAAGCAAATTGATCAGGTCATTGATTCGGAGGATTTCAGGGGCGCTACCTTGAATTCGTATTTCATTACCTCTGGATACAATTTTGCTCTGAGGGTAAGCCTGGGCAATTTGTCGGATATTTTCATTGGCTGTGCCTAAAAACTCAGCCAATGGGACATTTTCTAGGGTGATTACTTTTTCGACCAAACTCGTGTATTGATTAGATTAACCTTGAAGGCAAAAGAATAAAATTTCTATTTTTGTTCACTCCCCCCTCAAACAAAAATACAATTTTAATCGACTTGCTTGTATGGCATTGGTGACATTCCTCTCTGATTTCGGGGATAAAGATTATTACGTACCTGCTGTGAAAGCCAAGATGCTTTCCATCAATCCACAACTGCACATCGTCGATATTTCCCATACCATCAACCCATTTGATCTCGAGCAGGCAGCATTCATTCTCAGGTCGACTTTTAGGGAATTTCCAAAAGGCACTGTCCATCTAGTGGGGGTAAACACCACTGGAACCATGACCGCAGGATATATTGGTATCAAACTGGAAGATCATATTTTCATCGGTCCAAATAATGGTGTCTTGAGTATGCTCGCTGATTACGATCCAGGGATCATTGTGCAGTTTGCGGATATCCATGTGAAAGATTCTACGTTTCCGACACGGGATATTTTGGCTCCGATAGCCGCGAAAGTAGCTTCGGGAGCAGCCATTCATGATTTTGGAGGGCCTTCTTCCTCCTTCAAAAAACTGATGTCCAGACAAGCGAAAGCCACCCGAGAACAAATCATCGGTCACGTCATACGAGTGGATCGATATGGCAACCTGATTACCAATATCAAAAAAGAGATTTTCGAAAAATTGAATCCCGGAAGTTTCACCATTCAATTTGGAAGGGAAACTGTAAATCGCCTGCAAACAGGTTACGATCAGGTAGAAGCCGGTGATCCCTATGCTTTCTTCAATAGCCTTGATTTACTGGAAATCGGCATTAACCATGGACATGGAGGAAGCTTGCTTGGTCTAAAGCAGGACAGTGTGGTGTATGTAATCTTTGGTAGCTGATGTTGATCCGAATCGTGCGCATGACTTTCCGTCCTGAAGAGGTGGAAGCTTTTCTCAAAAACTTTGAAGCCAATAAACTTTCTATCCGAAATTCACCCGGCTGCAAGCATTTAGAGCTTTGGCAAGATGATCATGAAAAAAATATTTTCATGACTTACAGCCATTGGGAAAGCGAAGAAGCACTGAACAAGTATCGTGATTCTGAGCTCTTTAAATCTGTCTGGAGCTTTACCAAGGCCCTTTTTGCAGAAAAGCCACAAGCATTCAGTACAAAAAAATTGCAGGAAGTGGAGAAATGAGTTTGTAGGAAATCATTTTTGTATTCATATTTGCAGCCCGTTCAAGAAGGAACGGATTTCAAATGAAATGCCCAGATGGCGGAATTGGTAGACGCGTTGGTCTCAAACACCAATGAGGTTACACTCGTGCCGGTTCGACTCCGGCTCTGGGTACTGAGGCTCACAGAAATGTGAGCCTTTTTTATTTTCAGCCTGTTGCTGGAAGGAACTTTTCCAAAGTTTGGAACTTTGGAAAAGCTACAATCGATCAGACTTTACTTTTAAAAACCATGTAATTTGAAAGTTTAACTTTCAAATTACATGGTTTTTGATTTGCTCCTTAAACAAAATGGAGTGTTCATTTTTAATTTACCTACCTCCCCAAAAACCAATAAATCAACACCGTAACCACGCAGAGCACCACCGCCAAAGGTTTTGCATACCGCCATCCTTCCATGTTAATTGGTCCAGGAGGTAGAGTGACCATTTCTTTTGGAGGGAATTTCAAACTCACGAGATACATCACCAAAAGATTGAGCACAAACTCAATCCCCCAAATGTGGATGAAATGCAAATTCACTTTGATGATGAAGGTGGTCAGCAGGTAAAAAGACAATCCCACTGCCAATCCGGCTTTGGCTCCGGCAGCTGATATTTTTGGCCAGAAAAATCCTGCCATCAAAACCGAAGCGATCGGGATAAAGAAAATGCCATTCAACTCCTGCATCAGCTGATACAATCCTTCTGGCGCGTTCGCGACCATCGGCGCAATCAGGATCGAAACCACCGCCAGTACTAATGCGCTCAGCTTTCCTATTTTCACCAACTGAAATTCGGTAGCATTGGGATGGATGATCTTTTTGTAAATATCCAAACTGAAGATCGTGGAAGCTGAATTGAGTACGGAATTAAACGTACTTAACACCGCCCCAAGCACCACCGCGGCAAAAAATCCAATCATGCTCATCGGCAGGACCTTTTTCACCAAAACAGGATAGATCATGTCCTGCTCTCCAAAGTATTCTTCCCCGAAATAATAAAAGGCAATCACTCCCGGGAGCACGATGATCAGCGGAATTAAGATCTTGAAAACTCCGGTGAAAAGAAGTCCTTTTTGTGCTTCAGCCATGTTTTCGGCACCAAAAGCCCGCTGTATGATTGTCTGATTCATCCCCCAGAAATAGAGTTGATTAATCATCAAACCGGTAAACAAGGTGCTAAAGGGTAGGACAGAATCTTCGGCGCCGATGACATTGAATTTTTGAGGGACAGCTTCGTAAACTTTTGTAAGGCCAGTCGCCATACTTCCGTCACCGATTTCCCATAGTGCAAAAGCCGGCACAGCCAATCCTCCGATAACCAATCCTATGGCATTGAGTGTGTCAGAATAGGCTACAGCTTTCAATCCCCCAAAAATCGCATAGACCGATCCAATTACCCCTATGGCCAAAACCGATAACCAAATCCCCTGAGATTTACTGATCTCAAATACCTGAGAAACATTGAAAATGCTTTCCAGATTGATCGCTCCGGTATACAAGACGATGGGAAGTAACGTGAATACAAAAGACAGCATCAACAGCACCGAGACTATGGTCTTGGTCGTCTCATCGTAGCGATGAGCCAAATATTGCGGAATGGTCGCTAGCCCCATCCGCATATAGATTGGCAAAAAGTAAAACGTGGCGATAACCAATGCAACCGCCGAAGTCACCTCCCAGGCAATGATGATCATTCCGTTTTTATAAGCGGATCCATTCATGCCGATCAAGTGCTCGGTAGAAATATTGGTCAAAATCATCGATCCTGCAATCACTCCACCTGTGAGGCTCCTTCCTCCTAAAAAATACCCTTCACGGGATTTGAGATTTTCATTTCGGAGTTTATACCAAGAGAAAAAGGCCACCAACAGGGTGAAGCCTACAAAGGTGAGAACCGTAAGCATGTACAAGAAGGCTAGATTGGGTGGTGTAAATAGAAAAGGGGATGAAATCATCACCCCCCGAATAGAAAATTGTCAGTTTTTAAAATTTGACCACTGAAGGCAAATATTTGGCTACCAAGTCTTCATAGTAAGGCTTGAGCGCTTTGGCATCGGGCGGCACAGGCACTTTAGAATACAAGTCGTAAGGATTGAATTTATCCACCCACTTAAACATCTCGCGGTCGTGATCGCTCAGCAAGTGATCGTAGGCATTTTCCCGATGCTGCGCATAAAAAGAGTGGTAGCGAATCATGTACAAGGCAGGTTCAGGAAGGTAATCTTTGAACATTTGATAGAGGTACTCATCGTGTCCCCATGACATCTTCACATTGTCCAAGCCACAGTGATGGGAATAGACGCCGTACTTGGTATTGAATCGCTCATCAGTAGAATCAGGATTGAGCGCAAAAAACTCAGGATATACGATGCTATCAGAATGCTTGCAGCCAACCGGGAACGTGTCACCTACGACTGCCCACTGTGGCTCGCCAAAAAGACATAGTACCTTTCCCAAGTCATGAATAAACCCAGTCAAAACAAACCAATCAGGATGCCCATCCTGTCGAATGGCTTCTGAAGTCTGAAGTAAGTGCTGCAATTGATCAAGATTGGTGTCGGGATCAGAATCATCTACCAGCGTGTTCAGGTAGTTTACCGCATCCCAAAAGGGCATTTCCTTTTTTTCAAACTTCAAAAACTCCTTTTCCTTCCCAACCACAAAGTCATAAGTCTGATAGGTATGATTCAGTTTATAAAACTCCCTCACGGTATTGACACGCTCGGAATCGTGATAGTTTCGGTAATCATCTTTAGCCTTTGCCTGCTTGCTTTTTGGTTCAGGGTATCGGACTAGTAAATCATCCTCCCATTCTTCGATCGATTGGAGCGGTGCCTTTTCACTTTCTGACAAATTGGTTTTCATGGGCTTAGAGTTAATCTCGGAAGATAAAAACAAATTCAAAAAAATCCTTCCTATAAGAATTTCAATATTTGAAAATATAAACTGCTTCTATAATTTTTCTTTTACTTTGGTTAAAATAAAATTTTGAAGGTATGACTGACAAAATCCTTGAAGGCAAATTTTTAAAAGACTTCATTAAATCAAATAAATTTTCTATTAAAACTCTAAGTGAAAAAATGGGGGTTTCTAGGCAAACAATTTACAATTGGTATAATGAGGAAATATTAGGAATTGAATTGATTGAAAAATTAAATGATGCTATAGGTCATGATTTTTTAAAAGAACTAAAAAAACTAAAAAATCAAGAGCCTCCTAAAAAGAGAAATAGCTTATTAGGTATTACAATTTTTCTTGATGGGAGTCCAGAAAAACTTGAAAATGGAATTAAAGAATTAATTGCATTTAATGAAAAATTAAAAAAATAGGCCTCAATTTCCAGAGGCCCTATTCACTCATTCAACCTTCAATTCAAACATTAACCATTTCCTCTTAGAATCTCCATCGGTGGCTGATTGATGATTCTTCGACCATTGAGCCATCCCAGCACAATTGTCAGACCCGTAATGGCGAGATAAATGACCAAACCCTCTTTCCAAGCCAAGCTGAAGTTCATCTCAAACACAAACTTCCCTAAGAGGAAAGTTGCCATGAATGAAAGTAAAATCCCCGAAAGCGAGGCCAAGCTTCCCAAAAAGAAGTATTCCAAGGTATTGATCACTCTCACTATCGCCGAACTCGCTCCAAGCGTACGAAGCAAGATACTTTCTCTCATACGCTGGTATTTACTGATGATAAGTGAGCTGATCAATACCAAAATCCCGGTGGCAATAGAGAAAAAGGCCATAAACTGGATCACAAAACTGATTTTGCCCAGGATATCTTCCAAGGTTTCCACTATAGTTCCCAGGTTGATAATCGAAATATTGGGAAACTCCCTTACGATCTCAGACTGCACATCAGCAGCCTGACGGTCATTTTGAGTCTTGGTGATGATCACATGGAATTTCGGAGCTTGCTCCAAAACTCCATTTGGAAACAAAACCAGAAAATTGGTCGACACCTGATTAAATTTTACATCACGGAAGCTTCCGATGTACGTCTTGATAGGCCTGCCTTGCACATTGAAGACCAACTCATCTCCTAATTTCATTTTATTTCCTTCACCAAACCCTCTTTCCAAAGAGACAAAGATGCTATCTCCTTTAGCCCCAAGCGGGATTAATGTCCCAGAACTCAAGGTCTCCGAGGAGATCAATGTATCGCGGTAGGTCACACGAAACTCCCGATTATACAGCCATCGACTGTAATTCTCTTCGTCGGGTTTTTCCTCATTTTCCTTTTTATCGATGCCATTGATCTCGTTGAGCTGCATGGTCACGATAGGCACTTCCTGTAGAATACGCATTTTGCGATCCGTTACTTTTGATCGGACATCCTCCAACTGTGGCGTCTGAATGTCAAACATCAGCATGTTGGGCTGGTCCTCCTTGTCTGCAAACTTGGCTTCCTGAAGAAGTTGATTTTGAAGGAAAAAGAGGGTACTGATCATTGCTGTCCCCAATCCGATAGTGGCAATAAGCGAAATAGTCTGATTATTTGGCCGATACAAATTAGCTAAGGCTTGTCGCCAAGGATAGCTGAGTGAAATCGGCAAAAATCGTCTCACTGCCCACATGATCAACTTACCCACTCCCCAAAGCGCCCCAAATGCCACCAACACAAATCCTGTAAAGCCCAAAGCCCAAGTCACTTGCTTGAGTAAAAATAAGCTGAAGCCAAAGATGAACAGAAGAATCCCCACAATCACCGCCCATCGAGCAGGATCTTTCAGCATCGTCGAGTCAGCGGTCTCAGGCCTCAAAGTGGCCATCGGAGACACATTTCGAACCTTGAGCAAAGGAAGTAAAGCAAACAGCACAGAAACCAGCAAACCTGTCACCATGCCAAAGCCCACTGATTGCCAAGAAATCCCTACGGTAACCTCCACAGGAAGAAAGTCCGCAAAGATCACCGGAAGGATAAACTGAAGAAGCGTTCCCAAAACCGAACCGATCAATGCTCCGAAGAGTCCCATGATGACGATTTCGACAAGATAGATAAGTAATACATCCAGTGAAGCTACTCCCAAGCATCTCAAGACAGCGACCGAAGCAAGCTTTTCTTTCACAAATACATTGACCGCTGAGGCGACGCCCACGCAACCCAAAAGCAGTGCAATGAAGGCAACGAGACTTAGAAAATTGGAAAGATTCCCAAAAGATCGACCTGTACTTCTTTTTCTGTCTTCCACCGTATCGGCATCTACCCGGTCTATCTCCCACTGATCTTCGAATGGCTTGATCAGCTCATCGACATCGGTGCCCGGCGCAAACTGTAAATAGCGATTGTATTCCACACGGCTGCCATACTGCACTAGCCCGGTTTCTTCCAGATAGGCCATCGGAATGTAGACTGCAGGTGCTACAGAAGCGGTAATGCCAGTTTGACCTGGAACCTTTTGAAGCTCTCCGACAATCTCAAACAGGACAGCCCCGACTTTGATCGAGTCGCCTACTTTGGCATCAAACTGCGCCATGAGCGTCTTTTCAACCAGCGCCTTTTTTCCTCCACTTCTGAAATCTGCGTCCCCTTCAACTGGAACCGTTTCCAATTTTCCATAAAAAGGAAAATCCCCTTCCAAGGCCCTCACTTGGGTCAGACGGCTGGCATCTTTTTTTGGAAAAGCTACCATGGAAGCAAAGTTGACCTCAGAGGCCATAGCCACAGCTACCGAGTCCAATGCCTGGTCTCCGAGAGGCTTGTTATTTTCCAGCACCAAGTCTGCGCCCAAAAGCTCCTTGGCTTGGTTATCTATGTCTTTGACGAGATTTTCTCCAAAACTGCTGATCGCCACCAAAGCTGCGATTCCCACCACAATGGAAGAGACAAAAAGCAGTAAGCGGGAGAGATTTTTCCGAAAATCCCTCATCGCCATCCTAAAGATCCAATTAAAATCAGGCATGGGTTTCCTCCTGTATTTTACCACCCTTGATATGAATAATTCGCTGAGTCTTGGCTGCCAACTCTAAGTCGTGGGTAACCAAAATGAGCGTAGTTCCTTTTTCCTTATTGAGGTCAAAAATCAACCGCTCAATCATCTCCCCCGTCTCCGTATCGAGGTTGCCTGTGGGCTCGTCTGCGAAAAGAATCTTTGGCTCATTGGCAAAAGCTCTGGCAATAGATACCCGCTGCTGCTCACCTCCTGACAATTGGGTAGGATAATGTGTAGCACGATCCTTTAAACCGACTTTTTCAAGTAATTCTAAGGCTTTTTCTTTGGCATCCTTTCTTTTTTTGAGTTCCAAAGGAACCATCACATTTTCCAAAGCAGTCAAAGTTGGTAGCAACTGAAAGTTTTGAAAAATAAAGCCAACGTCCTTGTTGCGGACGGCTGCACGCTGATCTTCATTGAGCTTCTCAAGGGCTTGACCATTAAGCACCACCGAACCCGTGGAACCGGAATCTAAACCTGCACAGAGTCCAAGAAGAGTGGTTTTCCCGCTACCTGACGGCCCTACAATGGAGATCGTCTCTCCGGCTTGAATTTCAAAATTGACATTTTCCAAAACAGTAAGCTTGCGGCTCCCGCTTTGATAAGTTTTAGAAAGATTGCGAATCGCTAGAATGCTCATGGAGTAAAATAAAAACAAGTGACTGTGTAAACGCTATTGAGCAACAATAGTTAAAATGCTCAAATTAGGCCTAGTGAACCTCAGTAAAGAAAATAAAATTCCCCGGCTTGGACCAGTCAGATTCGACAGACGGGTAGAATGCCTCGACCAACGAGGAAAAAGGAATTTTTGCAGAATATTTTCCAACTTTGAACGCAAGGATGTAAACCTTTTGGGCTGAAATCCTTTCATAGATCAAAATCACTTTAACCATGAAGATTCATTTCCAGATTGCCTCATTTTTTACCCTCGTAGTCGTAAGTTTCTTGTTAGTTTCCTGCGGAGGAAAAAGCTCTGAAACAACCAATCAAACCAATGCTGACAGCACGGCTGTAAGCCAAAAATCAGAACAAAAACTTATCCTCTTCTTTGGAAACAGCCTCACCGCGGGATACGGAATAGACCCTGAAGATGCATTTCCCGGTCTGACTCAGGCTACGATTGATAGCCTAGGCAAAGACTACAAAGTAATCAATGGTGGACTGAGTGGAGAAACCACCGCAGGTGGATTAAGCAGGCTGGATTGGTTTTTGGAAGAGGAGCCCTATTTGTTCGTATTGGAACTGGGAGGAAATGACGGCTTACGCGGGATTCAGCTAAGCGAAACCAAAAAGAACCTCCTTGGCATCATTGATAAGGTGAGGGAAAAGTACCCTAACACCAAAATCATCCTTGCGGGCATGCAAATCCCACCAAACATGGGACAGGAATATACCGATGAATTCAAAACCATCTATCCTGCTGTGGCAAAAGAGAAAAATGTAACCTTGATTCCTTTTCTTTTGGATGGCGTAGCGGGCAATCCAGACTTAAACTTACCTGACGGAATTCATCCGACCGAAGCGGGACATAAGATCGTTTTTGGGACGATTTGGCCGTTTATAGAGCAGGCTATTCAGTAAAAAAGTACCACTGTAACCCGCTGACAACTTTTTCAAGGGAAAGGATTTCTATCCTCAATTTTTTTGACCTATATTTTCGACTTCATTAAAATTTTTAAAAAATGAGCTTTCAAATCAAAGAAACTCCAGATAGCTATGATGTGATCATCGTAGGGTCTGGTGCCGGCGGAGGGATGGCTTCCAAAATCCTATCCGAGGCTGGGTTGTCAGTAGCAGTGGTGGAGGCAGGAGGGGATTTTGACCCGGCAAAAGACGAGGACAGAACCCAACTCAGACCACCTTGGGAATCACCAAGAAGGGGTGCCGGTACCCGTATCCGCCCGTTTGGAGATTTTGATCAGGCCATCGGCGGATGGGATATCGACGGAGAGCCTTATACCCGAAAAGACGGAACGCAGTTTGACTGGTTCAGATCCAGAATGGTCGGTGGACGTACCAATCACTGGGGAAGAATCTCCCTGCGATTCGGTCCCAATGACTTCAAGCGTGCCAGCATTGATGGCATGGGACATGACTGGCCCATCGGATACGATGACCTGAAGCCATACTATGATAAGGTAGACAAGCTGATCGGGGTTTTTGGATCCAAGGAAGGGATTTTTAATGAGCCGGACGGCTTTTTCTTACCTCCTCCAAAGCCAAGACTTCACGAACTGATCATCAAAAAAGGTGCGGATAAAGCCAATATCCCGATGATCCCGGGACGTCTGTCTATGCTGACCCGTCCGATCAACAATGAGCGTGGAGTCTGCTTCTTCTGCGCGCAGTGCAACAGAGCTTGTCAAGCCTATGCAGACTTTTCAGCTGGAACTTGCTTAGTTCATCCTGCGATGAAAAAAGGAAAGGTGGATCTCTACACCTTCTCAATGGTGAGAAAGGTAACTACCGACGATACTGGGAAAGCAACCGGGGTATCTTTCGTTTCCAAGGTGGATATGAAGGAATACAAACTCAAATCTCGAGTGGTCGTATTGGGTGCTTCTGCCTGTGAATCTTCCCGAATCCTGATGAACTCCAAGTCGAAAGTATATCCTAATGGAATCGGTGCAGATTCAGGAGTCCTCGGACGCTACTTGCATGACTCCACCGGTGCTGACCGTATGGGCATCATGCCTGAACTGATCGACCGAGAGCGATACAATGAAGACGGCGTAGGCGGCATGCACATGTATACGCCTTGGTGGCTGGACAACAAAAAATTGGACTTTGCACGTGGATACCACATCGAGTATTGGGGTGGTATGGGACAGCCTGCCTACGGGACCGGTGGCAGCATGGATAGCATGAGAAAATACCTCAAGGATGAATTTGGAAATCCAAGTCCAAACGGAGGCTATGGCGAAGGGCTGAAAAAAGACATCCGTCGCATCTATGGATCCACACTGGGTATGTCAGGCCGTGGAGAAAGTATCCCACAATACACGAACTATTGCGAAATCGATCCGAATGTGGTCGATAAATACGGTATTCCGGTACTTCGATTCCACTACAAATGGACCGATCAGGAGATCAAGCAAGCCAAGCACATGCAGGATACCTTTGAGGAAATCCTGACCAATGCCGGTGCCACTCTTCTTGGCACCAAACCTGGACCTGAAACCATGTACGGACTCGCTGCGCCGGGCCGTATCATCCACGAAGTAGGCACTACCCGAATGGGCAATGACCCAAAATCTTCCGTGGTCAACTCCAACTGCCAAGTGCACGATTGCAAAAACGTATTTGTGGTGGATGCTGGTCCTTTTGTGTCTCAGGCAGACAAAAACCCAACCTGGACCATTTTGGCGCTTTCTTGGAGAACTTCAGATTACATCGTCGATCAGCTAAAACAGAAAAACATCTAAGCCATGAACAGAAGAGAAAACCTAAAACTGCTCTTTACCGGCTCTGTGGGAGCGGGATTGTTATTGACCGGATGTGAACCTGAGCAGGTAGCTGTACAAGGACAAGTCATCACAGGAGGCACACCGGGTGGACGTACAGAAGAAGAAAAAGCGCGTGATGCGAAGTTGCTATCTGAGAATTTCTTGACTGACGAGGAAAAGAAAAAACTAAGCACCCTGGTGGACATCATCATGCCGGCAGATACTGAGTCCCCTTCGGCCACTGAACTGAAGGTGCCGGATTTCATCGAGTTTATGATGAAAGATCAGCCCAACATGCAGACACCCATGAGAGGCGGTCTGATGTGGTTGGACTTTGAGGCCGATGAGTTGTTTGGAAAAAAATTCAACGACCTTAGCCAAGAAGAAGTCATCCAAATTGTGGATTTGGTTGCTTGGCCTGACAAAGCTACTGAAGCTTACTCGGGAGGTGTTCGCTGGTTTAACATGCTCCGCAATCTGACTTGCTCAGGCTATTTCTCTACCGAGGCAGGCTGGAAATACATGGGCTACATGGGCAACCAAGCCAATGTGTGGGATGGTGTACCGCAAAAAGTCCTGGACAAGCACGGCGTCTCCAATCCTGAGAAATATGCAGCCATCTATCTCAAACCCGAAGAGCGCGGCAAAGTCGCCGAATGGGACGAAGAAGGAAACCTTATCGGATAATCTGAATTGAAGTTTGAATGTAAAATCCACGGTCTAGAAACCGTGGATTTTTTTATTCCTTCTAACTTCGTCCCAGTTAAAACCCGCTATATGAATTTTATCTTTTCTTTCAAAACCATCTACAGTCTACTCTTTTCAGCTTTTCTTCTACTTGTATGTGGCTGCTCCAAAAATGTCACCATGACCAGGCTGGTACCCGCGCCAGTGACAGTACCCAGCCATATCCAAAAAATCGTGCTGGTCGATCGGACCAAACCTCAAAGTGAAGGCTTGGCGATCTTAGAAGGAATCATCACCGGCGAACTCCCATTTGAGGTTCGCAATGCCGTACAGGCCACCCTTTCTTCACTTCAAATGAGTCTCAATTCCTCCCCTAGATTCCAAATAATCAGAGCTAACGAACGACTTCCTGGAGGAATCTTCGGACAGATGTTTCCGAATCCATTGGATTGGTACACAGTGGAGCAACTTGCCAATCGATACGATGCCGATGCAGTCTTGACCTTGGAAAATTTCAGTTCAGACTTCATCATTACCGATCAGCAGCGCTTGATCAAAAAGACCGTGACCGAAGGCAAAACCACCCGACAGATCGAAGTACAGGGCTGGTATGTAGAGGGAGTGGCCAATGTAAGCGCAGGATTTCGCCTGTATGATCCAAAGGATCGGAATATAGTCGATCAGCAGCGGTTTGAGAAAAAAAACCTCTGGTCGGCAGAGGGAGAGACCAAAGCCCAAGCTTTGGCCTTACTCATCACTAAAGCGGACGCGGCAAGAGCTGTGGGAGAAATGGCCGGTGCAGGATATGCCACCAAAATAGCGCCGATGTATGCCGAGATCAATCGTGGCTTTTTCCCCAAATCCAAAACCGACCCAGCCGTATCAAAAGGTGCCCGACTCGCTGAAGTAGACCAATGGGAGCATGCGATTGAAACATGGAAAGCGGCTTTACCCGGGGTCGATGAGAAAAGCGGGGGAATGCTTGCTTACAATATCGGCGTCGGATATGAGGTGTTGGGTTCTCTCGATTTGGCAAAAGAATGGGCTGGAAGAGCCTACACGGACTTTGGACTCAAAAAAGGGAGAAACTACACCCGAACTTTGAACGGCTTGCTACAGCAACAGGCCCTTTTGAATCAGCAGATGGAAAAACAAGATTATTGAATTGATTATTAGTGAACCATTTGAATATTCACTCTTGATTTATTTTCTTAAGAAAAAATCAAGAAATGAAGCATTTTTTACAAGTACTAAATGTATCCCTCGCTTTGGTCATTTGGGGATGTAATTCTTCTGATCGAAATTCAAATCTGAGCTCATCGGATTGGGAATTAGAAATCGTGGATTCCCTTCAAATTCAGTCCTTGGAGAGTTTGGATTTGATGGATATCCATCCGGAACGTGGACTTTTTCTTTTCAATGTGCAGAAAGAAAACGCCCCCATGATTCTGGTGGATAAGAATGGAGAAATCCTACATCGCTTAGATGTCCCCAAAGATGCACCAACCGGTTTTGGCGGGATTTGTTCTGGGGCGATTTTCTCGGGAGATTCCATTCTCATTCAAGGTAGAAGAGGCATCTATTCTTATGACCTTGAGTTCAATTTTTTAAGCCACTTGAATCGCCCCTATCCTCCAAAAGGCATGATATACGTGGGCTTTGATCACCTCCGGACTGCCAACACCTACGAAGGACCAGCCTTGATTTCTTTTTCCGGCAATCCCCAAACAGACTATCCGCCCAATCAACGGGAGTTTTATGAAAATTTCAATGGATTGGATCTGATTCCGGTTTCAACCCTCGAATTCAAGCCTATTGCCCCTCTTCATCCCGACAGTCGTTACCTCAGTTCTGGAATGGCTTTTAATCTCATTTCGCTCACCTTTTCCATATCCAACAGCCAGCTTACTTATGCACATCCTACAGATTCGATGCTGTATGATATGGATTTGATGGACCCACAACTTCGTCAAAAGGCCACCAAAATCCCCTTTGACAAGTTTGTACTTAGAAATGGTTTTCCTTTTGGCAGTCAGGAGGACTATGATGGACCTACGGATTATGAAGGCCAGCTTTCGAATATTTTTAAAGTAGGCGATAATGACCTCCTTCTGTATTATTCTGGAATCAAAAAAGAGGACTTGCCACCTCTGACACAAGATAGAGCTTCACGTCGAAGTGAAATCAACCGCATGAATCCTCAAAAGTGGATGGTAAGAGATGCTCAGAATAAATTCACCAAACCAAAGCTCGCGTCTCCAAAATACAGAATTGTGCGAGTGGATTCTCAAAACAGGATTTGGGCGATGCAAAATGTCAATCAATTGGAGGAAGAACCTGAGGTAGTCACTGTTTACCAACTCAAACTCATTAGAAAATGAAAACATATTTAATTCTCATTGTCCTGTCATTCATTCTGTACTCCTGCAATCAGGAATCTGAAAAATTGAACTCGCTTTCCAATGAATGGGAACTCGTCATCGAAGATTCGATTCAGGTGGATTTTATGGGGGAGATCTGGATGGGTACTTTCGAAAATGGAAAAGGAATAGTCAAGGATATTCCTTCAGAGGCAGTTTTACAATTTGATTCGACTGGAAAATTATTGGTCAACAAGATTTTGCCGAAGGATGGGCCAGGTAAAATAGATTGGTTTGAAGGACTTATTGTCGATGAAAAAGGAGAAATCTATGCCTCTACCTCCTTCAACAACATCTACCATTTTGATCAAGACCTTAACCTGATTAAAACACTTGAAATGCCTTTTGCCGGTGAAGCAAGAGGAGGAATGAGGAACGCCCGAAACCTAGCCAAGTGGAATAACAAGCTTTTGCTTTGGTACCCCGGACGCGATGGAATCAGTCCATACATTAACCATTTTTATAGAGATTATCCCCTGCTTGAACTCTTTGACATCAGCAGTCAAACTTCTACCCCCCTGATCAAAACCCCTACTACTTCAAAATTCAGCTCTGATGAGTTTTTCAACAGGCCTTACCTTCAGTTCACTATCGAATCAGATTCTCTTTACCTAACCTTTTCCAATGAAGAACTGATCCACGTGTACGCTCTTCCTGATGGAAAATGGGCCAGAAGCTTTAGTTTCTCCCCTTCTGATTTCAAACTTTATCCCGGACAGAAAGAACCCGTCACCTATGAACAAATGATGACCATGTCGGAGGCTCGGATTACAGGAATTTACTCAGATCCCAAGCATCTCATTTTGACTTATGAAGGCGGTATCGACAGTGAAACTTTTGTACAGTACGAACTGAAAAACCGAAAAAACTTTCACAGATATGCTGAATTTAATACCAGCTTTTTAAAAGTATTTTCTTTTGACCTAGGCCGATGGTCAAATGAAATAAAGATTCCTGCAAAGGTGGACTTGATTTTGAACATTGAATCATCGGATAAATCCTTCTACGCGTTAAGAAATGACGAATTCCTCGGCGAGGAACAGGATTATATCACTTTTTACAAACTCAAACTCATCAGAAAATGAAAAATCAACTTTGGCTATTCCCGCTGCTTTCCTTTTTGCTTGTCCTTGCCTGTGGGCCAAAAGTTGAAGATCTTCCCGAAAAACCGCTTGCTGAGCAGCAGCTTGAGTTTGAGATTTACGACTCACTGGTGGTAGACTACTTAGGAAATCTATATTTGGCCGACATCAGCAAGGATGGGGAGACTTTCCTTTTGGCAAATGACAAAACAGACTCCATCTTTCTGGCCAATTCCAGCGGTGAGATTATCTCAAAGTTCAAGCGGTCGGGCGAAGGCCCAGGAGATTACCGCCTTTCGAGAGTCAATCCTCCTCAGTTTTTAAACGAATCAGAGATCATCATTGCCGCCTGGAAAGGATTTTATTGCTATTCCTTTTCGGGAGAGTTTACCCGTTCATTTGAATTGGAGTACCTCCCAACCTCCTCGCTTATCGATCAGTACAACAACAAAATGGCAATTCTTGACAACAAGGTGATTTATCCTTGGGAAGGAAGAAATGCAGACAGTATAGGTGTACAGGGAAAGAAATTCCAAGTCCAAACACAGAGAGTAGAAGTCTTGGATCTTCAAGATGGCACTTTTACACCTGCAATGCCTTTTCCGGATCAATCCAAATTCAAAACGGATCAGAAAAGCTTTTTCAACTTTTACTACAACACCCGATTGGCAGGTTTGCATGATTCTGTTTATGTGATCTTTAGAAATGAACCAAAACTCTTTGTTTACCACATCAACCAATTGAATAAACCTGCTTCTGTTTCTGAGATTCCTTTCAAAGAATTTATTGAAAGGGCTCCGAAAGACACCGATAAAGAAGTCGGGTATGAAATGAGAGACCTTTACTCTGGAGCTGTAAACCAACTTATTCCCCTCAAAAACAGTCAGTTTCTGATCTTTTATACTCGGGGACTTAGTGAGGATGAGTTCAATCAACTATCATCTTCAAGCGGAGGTATGAATGAAAAGTTTTTTACTGAAATGGAAAAGATCAACACCTATGGATGGATCTTATTCGATGGCAAAAGCATCTCAAACTTGATCGAAAAAAAGCCTGAAATCGGGAATCTGGGCAAATTCATTTCAAAGGAAGAAATCTGGTTTAGTACCGATTATTACGAGGTGGAAAAAGACTACGTGGTCCTCTACAAAACCCGACTGGTCTCCAAATAAGCCCCTCCCAAAACCTGCTTTTTCCACTCGCGGGGAAGGTCACCTGACTTTCCCCGCGATTGTTTATATTCCCTCCTGATCAAAGAAAACCACATGCAAAAATCATCTTACCTCATTCTCCTCGCTGCCGGGCTGATTTCCTTCAGTTCGCTGGCACAGGACATCAAGCCCACTTCTGAAAAAGCGCTGCAAGAGTCCGTGGACAAGCACAAAGCCATGCTTTCCTCCACGCCACTAAAGGATTTCAAAGCCCGAAACGTCGGCCCCACCAATATGTCTGGGCGAATCGTAGATCTTGAAGTAGCCAACAATACCAACATCTTTTACATCGCAGCAGCTTCCGGCGGCGTATGGAAAACCGAAGACAACGGACAGTCCTTTACCCCGATTTTTGACCATCAGGGCGCTTTGGGAATCGGCGCCATGGCGCTTTCCAAGTCAGACAACCAAGTCCTTTGGGTAGGTACAGGCGAAAACAATTCCAGCCGATCTACTTATGCCGGAGCAGGTCTATACAAATCCACCGACGGGGGCAAAACCTTCCAAATGATGGGCTTGCTCCACTCCCACCACATTGGTCAAATTCAGATTCACCCGACCAATCCGGACATCGTGTGGGTTGGTTCGATGGGTTCGCTTTACTCCAAAAACAAAGAGCGAGGTCTCTACAAAACCACTGACGGAGGGAAGACTTGGAAAAAAGTCCTCTACATCGATGACAACACCGGCATCATCGACATCAAAGTCCACCCTACCAATCCGGATGTGCTTTTGGCATCAAGCTGGGAGCGATTCCGTCAGGCGCATGACTTTATCGGCAACGGAAAGGGTTCTGCGATCTGGAGATCCGAAGACGGTGGTAACTCCTGGAAGAAAGCAGTGGAAGGATTTCCTCAGGATGAGTTCGTAGGCCGAATCGGCTTCGATTTTGCACTTTCTCAGCCTAATACGGTCTATGCATTACTCGACAACCAGGGCAAATCCGACAAACCGGTACCAGCGCCAAGACAGCGCGGCAATCAGCAGCAGGAAGAAAATCCGATCAAACTAGAGGATTTCAAAGCGATGACTTTGGATCAAGCTTTGGCTTTGGATGACAAAAAACTCGAATCCTTTCTGAGAAGAAATCAATTTGCCACCAAATACACGCCGCCCGAACTTAAGCGTCAACTGAAAATCGGCAAAATCACCACTACTCAGATAGCCAACTACCTCGGGGGTGCTGTGGATGCCAATGCTGCCATGTTTGGTCAGCCAATCAAAGGGGCAGAAGTATATCGCTCTGAAGATGCCGGCAAGAGCTGGAAAAAAGTCTCCGAATCAGACATCAGTCAGTTGTACAATACCTATGGCTATTATTTTGGTGAAGTGCGGGTAAGCACATCTGATGAAAATGAAATCTTCGTCTTAGGGGTGCCTTTGTTGGTCTCAAGAGACGGAGGCAAAAATTTCTCTAGAACTGACTCGATTGGAAGACCTCATTCTGACCATCAGGCGATGTGGATTAACCCCAAAGACAGCAAGCACATCTTACTCGGCAATGACGGTGGATTATACCGTAGCTATGGAGGCGGTGCGCGTTGGGATCACTTGAATACACAGATGCCGATCTCTCAGTTTTACTCCATCATGGTCGATGATGCCAAGCCATACAACATATATGGCGGAATGCAGGACAATGGGGTTTGGTTTGGGAAGTCTACGAATAAGCCCGAAGATCCATGGGAGTCACTTCTAGGAGGAGACGGCATGGTAGTCGCAGTAGATACCCGAAATAACAACATCGTCTACACCGGTTCGCAGTTTGGCAACTACATGCGCATCAACAAAGAAACGGGAGAAAGACGACGCATCACTCCGGGACATGACATCGGAAATGCTCCCAACCGATGGAACTGGAGAACACCAGCAGAACTCAGCTACCACAATCAGGACATCGTGTACATGGGTTCGCAGTACGTTTACCAATCTTTAGACCAAGGAAATACCTGGAAAACCATCTCTCCCGACCTAACCAAAAACCAGAAAAGCGGAAACGTACCTTTTGCCTCTCTTACCGTGGTAGAAGAATCTCCACTGGAATTTGGGACGCTCTATGCCGGTTCGGACGATGGCAATGTCTGGATAACCCGAAACAATGGAGGAACTTGGACCAGCCTCAATGCAGGATTACCTCAGTATCGCTGGGTCAGCAGTATTTCTCCTTCAAGATTCAAAGAAGGGAAAGTGTACATTACTTTGAATGGCTACCGTTATGACGAGTTTAACACCTACGTCTACATGAGTGAGGATTACGGCAAGACTTGGGTTTCCATCAAATCCAACTTGCCTGATGAGTCCACCAACATCATCATCGAAGATCCAAAAATGCCAAATCTCCTTTATCTGGGTACAGACCACGGCTTATATGTCAGCATGGATGAAGGCAAAAACTGGAATCTTTTCCAAGGCCAAATCCCGAACGTGGCGATCTATGACATGGTCATCCAGCAGCGTGAAAACCATTTGGTGGTCGGAACTCACGGCAGAAGTGTCTATGTGATCGACCTCAAACCGATTCACGAGTGGGCCAAGCCAGGCCCGATGGTCATGGAAAAATAAGCCTCCATAAAAGCTGTTGATACTAAAAAGGCCCTTCTGAATCGATTCAGAAGGGCCTTTATTTTTGGTTCAGTTACGTTAAACGTCTTTTCCCGATTAGAAAATCTTAAATCCTAAAGATACTACCCACTGGTTGATGCGATTGTCAGTGGTAAATGAACCGATATTTTCTGTCCACTTGCTAAGACCACCTTCGTATTTGGCATCGATAAAAAGGTTACCAATGTCTACCCCTACTCCTGCCTGATAGCCAAGGGTGGCATTTTTGAATTCGGCATCTCGGATAGTATCGCTTACTTCACTGAGTTTGGAATTGATATTCAAGCTGGCGATTGGCCCTGCTTGAAGTCTGAGAACCTTGAAAAATCGCATTCCAAGCATAACAGGAATATCGAGTCTGTTAAACTGAGCAGTCAGCTGATCTTGATCATTGATGAATTTCCCACTTGTCTGGGTAAAAAGAAGTTCTGGTTGCACGAAGAAACCTGCACCTCCCAATCGACCAAAAACCCCTACATGATATCCTGTCTGAGCTCCTTCAGGAGCAAATTGTGTGTTTTTGAAATCCACTTTGGTACTACTTAGACCGGCTTTGATACCAAAACCACTTTGAGGAAATGCCTGGAAGGCAATAAATGCGAATGCGAGTAAAAGAAGTAATTTTTTCATGGTAAAAGGATTTTGGTTTAGTTAGTAAAATGTAAAACTTCTGGTTGCAATTCCTTTGCCAAATCCAATCTTCTAAGCCCTGATTTAATCAACTTGAATGCGCGCTTGTCAAAAGCAAATGGGCTTAGGTCTAAACAAGGATATCATCCCTATAAAATTTCTTTCCTTTTTTTGAAAAAATAAAGGGCTAACCTTTCGGAAAGCCCTTTAATGATATTCTTGGGAATTTTTATGCAGCCTGAGGAGCTCCGAAAATACCCATCATATTCAAAATCAACAGGATAATTACAATTGGACAAACCCACTTGATAAAGAACATCCAACCAGTACGAAATGCCCCTGTAAAACCAGGTGCTCCCAAAGCAAGTTCGTCTGCATAATCATTGATTTTTTGAGCCCAACCGGTATAAAGTGCAAGCATCAAACAGATTAGAATCACTGCAAATGTCCCGAAAATAAAGTCCATCGCACCGAAGAAACCTACGAGTTCATTACTCAAGAAGGTGAATCGGATCTCAGCAAACATATTTCCTTCAATAGACGAAAGCGCAGATGGAACTGACAAGATCATGGCTCCGATTCCGACCACCCATGTAGCTTTTTTACGATTCCATTTTCTGTCATCAATCAAGTAAGCTACAGGTACCTCCAACATAGAAATGGTCGAGGTCAACGCAGCAACCATCAAAAGAATGAAAAACAAACCTCCGATGATGTTACCTCCTGGCATCGCATCAAAAACCTTTGGCAAGACATCAAATACCAAGGCTGGACCAGCAGCAGGATCTTTTCCAGGAAGTAATGCAAACAAGGCAGGGAATACCATCAATCCGCCCAATAAGGCAACAGCGGTATCCATACCTGCAATCCAACCTGAAGCATTGACAATGTTGGCATCTTTACCCAAGTAAGATCCAAATGTGATCATTAATCCCCATCCCACTGACATGGAGAAGAAAGCTTGACCCAATGCCTGAAGAATCACCGTACTGTTGATTTTAGAGAAGTCAGGATTCAAATAGTACTGAATTCCTGCCTCAGCACCTTCCAAAGTCACCGAGCGGCCCGCAATGAAAAGAATGATGATAAATAGGATAGGCATCAAGAATTTTGCAGCCTTTTCAATACCTCCTGATACACCGCCCAACACAATCAGGATGGTCATCAAAATAAAGAAAAAAGTCAATGGAATGACATACATCGGAGTCTGGACAAACTCTTCGAAATCAACAGGTATGTTGATGATTTCCGTAAAAATGTAGCCCACTGTCCACCCTGCTATCACAGAATAATAGCTAAACACAAAGAAGCATACCATTACGCAAAGGACACCTGCCAACTGCCAAAACTTGTTACCACCAGTTTCTCGAATAGCACCGATTGGGTTTTTTCCAGACTTTCTACCCAAAGCGATTTCATTGAATAGAAGTGGTAAACCAATCAAAACCACACAGAGAATGTAAACGAATACGAAGGCACCGCCTCCATTTTCTCCGGTGAGGTAAGGAAATCTCCAAATGTTGCCCAGTCCGACGGCTGAACCAGCTGCGGCCATGATAAAGCCAAGGCTGGAGCCAAACTGACCTCTGTCCTCAGTATTAGAACTTACTGCCATAGATAATGCTAAAGTTAAATTAAGGGTATAAACTGCTTTTTAAGAGCGGGCTAAGATAATTTGTTTTGCCAAAATACCTATCCCCGTTTGGAAACTTTTGGGTTCATATCCCAGTAGTTTTCTGGCTTTTTCGATGATAAAGCCTGTTTTCATTGGCCTCTTGGCAGGTTGCTTAAACTTAGTTGAATCAGTTTTAGTAATTAAGCTTTTGTTAAGGCCAAAATACTCCGCCGTTTCTATTGCCATTTGATATGGAGTCAAAAGATCCGATCCAGAGATATTAAACACCCCTTTAGCGCGCTGCTCTGCTATTAATATACAACCCGCCGCTAAATCTTCTGCCAGTGTCGGAGTTCTTACTTGATCATCTACCACTTGGATTTCTTTTCCTGCTTCCAAAGAAGATTTCACCCAAAGAATGATGTTGGAACGACTTAGGTCATTAGCTATCCCATAGACCAAAACTGTACGGGCAATCGCCCAATCCAGTCCAGAATTTTTCACAATCTCTTCACCTTCCAGTTTGGTTTGGCCGTAATAATTGACCGGATCAGGAGTTGCTTCCTCATCATATGGGTTATTACCGTCTTCTCCAGAGAAAATAAAGTCTGTGGAAACAAACACGAAGTGGGAATTGATTTTTTTCGCAGCCTCTACCAGGTATCGTGTAGCAGTCACATTAGCTCGGTAGCATGCTTCCTGATTTAACTCGCATTCATCCACATTGGTCATAGCCGCTCCATGAATGATCACTTCAGGTTTTAGAGTGGAAAAAACTGAATCCACATGTTGCTGATCTTCTATATCCAATGACTGATATACAAATCCCTGACCTGAAAGCCTGCTGGAGCCCCTCCCTGAAGCAATCACTTCAAAAATTCCTTTTTCGACCAGCTGATCGACGAGCTTTTGGCCCAAGAGACCGTTGGCACCTGTTATAAGAATCTTGGGTTTATTTTGAGACGGGATAGACATAGCCAAATTCTTTTTCAATTTTTTTGCGCGAAACTTTTTCTACTGTCACTTTCATGTAAACCGGTTCATTGGGCACCTCTCTGCTAGTCGGTTCAGCTGCAATTTTATCTACTACCTCCAAACCGCTAAGTACTTGGCCAAATACCGTGTATTGAAAATCCAAGTGAGGTGTCCCTCCTTTTTCTGCATAATCTTTTACTTGCTCGGGAGTGTAATCTTTTGTGAGTTTGATATTGAGCGTCTTGGCGATTTCGTCCCGTTTAGAAAGGAGAAGATTAGTAAGGCTATCAAACTTTTGCTCTTCAAACAATCTGGAATATTCCTTTTTCAACTCTTGACCGGAGCCCAGCTGCATGTATTGAAAGACCGCTTTTTGCAATGCAGGAAAATCTGTCGTCAGCTCTAACTCTTCATAGGGTCTCCCTTCGACAATGTAAAATTGGGAACCATTGCTTCGCTTTTCAGGATTGATATTGTCTCCCTGTCGGGCTGCGGCAATCATTCCTTTGATATGTACATGGTGAGAGCTAATCTCGGCGGGCAAAGTTGGCCACTGCTGGGCCGGAAGTCCTTCCTTACCAAATACATCACCTCCCTGGACCATGAAATCCTTAATCACTCGGTGAAACTGTGTAGAGTCGAATCTTCCTGCCTCAGCCAAGGCGATAAAATTGTTTTTGTGCTCCGGTGTATCGTCAAAGAGAATCGCTTTGATTTCTCCATGTCGGGTAGTAATGGTAACCAGGTAATCTTTGTCCTTTCCGCAAGCCCAAGAGCTGATCAGGATAAGTCCAAAAACCAGAAGCATGCTCAGCTTTCTCATATCAGGATTGTGCTTTTTTGATTTGTTCCAAAATTTCTTTTCCCCCAGCAGCCAACACCTTTGTGGCTAATTCTTGACCTAAACTCTCTGGATTCTTTGCAGATCCATCGAGGTAAAAGGTAATCCGCTGTTTGCCATCCAGACTTACAATTCCGCCATTGAGTACCAATTGGTCATTTTCCAGATTGGCCATCGCAAATACAGGAATACTACAGCCCCCCTCAAGTACTCTGAGGTACGCTCGCTCTGCTCGAAGTCGGACTTCGGTACCGGGATGATTGCAGGCTTGGATGATTTGACCTCGAAGGGTTGGATCAAGATTTTTTGCAGATTCAATGGCCACTGAACCCTGGCCAACGGCAGGTGTGAATTCATCTAAACTCAAGTATTCAGCAATCATATCATCATACCCCATCCGATGGACACCAGCATAAGCTAAAAGCAAAGCATCACAGAGGCCTTCTTCCATCTTTCGGATTCGGGTTTGAAGATTACCTCTGACGTCGACGGTTTTGATGTGAGGATAAAAATGCTTGAGGGTAGCAATCCTTCGGGTAGAAGATGTCCCCAAAACCAAGGATTGCGAGGCATCTGAAATGGAAATCCCTTTTTTGGTGGAAAGAAGGATGTCATTTTCCCTTTCCCGCTCTGTAAAGGCGATGATTTCAAACTCTTCAACAAGACTAGACTGCATGTCTTTGGCTGAATGAACGGCAATATCGATACGACCATCAAGTAATTGGTCTTCTAATTCTTGGGTAAATACACCCTTGGACCCGATTTTGGAAATGGAGACATCCAAGACCTGATCGCCTTTGGTATCGATGATGACAATTTCGGATTCAAGCCCAGCCTTTTTCAGCAAATCCTCCACATGGTAGGCTTGCCAAAGCGCGAGTTTACTGCCTCGGGTACCGATTTTTATAACTCTACTCATTAATGTTTTTCGCGTTTTGAAGATTTTTTGCGGACGCCTTCCTCCACAAATTTGATGATTTCGGCGGCGATGTTCACACCAGTTGCACTTTCTATTCCTTCGAGTCCAGGAGAGCTGTTGACTTCCAAAATGAGCGGACCTCTTAAGGATTGAAGCATATCTACCCCAGCCACGTCCAGTCCAAGGGCTTTGGCAGCGTTTAGGGCGGCTTGCTTCTCTGCCCTGCTCAGTTTGATTACAGTGGCTACGCCGCCTCGGTGTAAGTTAGATCGAAATTCACCTTCAGCGCCTTGACGCTTCATAGCTCCGACCACTTTACCATTGACTACAAAAGCGCGGATATCTGCACCTTTGGCTTCTTTGACAAATTCCTGCACGATGATTCGGGCTTTCAATCCATGAAAAGCTTCCACTACGGACTGGGCTGCTTTTTTGGTTTCGGCCAAAACTACGCCCAAGCCTTGAGTGCCTTCCAGCAATTTGATGATCACAGGAGCACTGCCGACCTGTTCGATCAACTGTTTTTCTCCTCCTTTGGAAAAATTGGTAAAGGCAGTCTTAGGCATTCCGAGTCCATTTTTGGAAAGGATTTGTAAACTTCTGAGCTTATCTCTGCTTCGCACAATGGCCTGTGAAGTCACCACAGAAAAAGCTCCCATCAACTCAAACTGACGGACTACCGCAGTCCCATAAAAGGTCACTGAAGCCCCAATTCTCGGGATGATTGCATCTACCCCCTCGAGCTTTTGCCCTTTGTAAATGATGGAAGGCCCTTCCTGCTCAATGATCAAATCACAAAGGCTATGATCTACGACCATTGCTTCATGACCTGCCTTTTGAATTTCTTCGACCAGCCTGCGGGTAGAGAATAGTTTTGGGTTCCTCGAAAGGATGGCAATTTTCATTTCTTTTTGCGGTAGGATTTACCCAAGTTGGTTTTGGAGACATCCACGAGGAATTTTCCCCGTAGAATTTTTCTGCCCAGCAGGATAGAATTTTTCATACTGGACCTGTCCGTGAGCGTAAACTCAGCCCGATAAGTCTCTCCGGCGAGTTGTATCTTAGTCTCGATCAGGTAGCGGACTTCTACCTGACCAAAGGAATTTTTGACTTTCTTTTCTCGGTACTTTTCAAAAACGAGGGTTTTGCCAGTAAATTTTTGATGCTTTGGCATCAGTATTTGAAATTTCAGGACTTTTCTACCGTCCAATTCTTCCTCCCTAATCTCTTCAGCATGCAAGCTGCTGGTGTAAGCACCCGTATCGATTTTGGCCCACACTAAATTGAGACCCAATTCGGGTAAGGTGATTTTTTCTTTTCTGCCGATTATTTTCTGCTCCACGACTTAGTTTTTTGACATCATCAGAAGCAATTCCATAGAAAGGTCAGTGAAGATCATTTTGGCATTTCCATTTCGCTCGAGGTGGTAGTGGGCCTGATTGAATGCTTCGTACATCTTCAGTGCATGATCCTCTGTCAACACACTTTTGCTGATTTTATTGATAAAATCCCGATCCTCCTCAGTAGTGCGGAGCAAAGTGTCCAAGTCCAGATTCTTAAGCATAATCTCACGAGTGACATTAAGACCCGCCAGGATCATGGATTTTTGAGCCTCTTTGTCATACTTATGAAACTCATCCGAAAGGTTGAAAATGTCTTTGAGATTTTTGGTCACGCAGAGTCTGAACCAATCCCTTACCTGACGAACAGTCTGGTCTTCGACATTTTCCAAAAGTCGATAAGCTTCCCTCAAATTGCCATCGGCAAGCATGGCGATCTGCTCAGCAGCTTTGCTTTCGCAAAGACCAGATTGAACCAAGTGATTTTTTATTTCTTCGTCCGAAAATGCCCTGACCATTATTTTCTGCGTTCGTGACAAAATAGTTGTCAACAGCTGATCTGCTTGGGAAGTCACCAACATGAAGATGGTCTTGGCCGGTGGCTCTTCAATAATTTTCAAAAGGGAGTTGGCCGCTGAGGGATGCAAAAATTCAGGTGCCCAAATGAGCATGATTTTATACCCTCCTTCAAATGACATGAGAGAAAGGGCCTGAATGATCTTACGGGCAGCTGCTTTGGAAATATTCAATTGCTTTTTCTCAAAACCATTGAAATAGATAAAGTCATGGACATTTCCGTAGGGGTGTCCTAAGGCGAATTTTCTCCAATTGGCAAGCACATCAACCTTTTCTTCTTTTTCTCCATCTTCCCCTCCTTCGTCATCTTTGGAAGATGCCACAACCGGAAAAGCGAAATTCAAATCAGGCATGATGAGTTTTTTCATTCGCTGACATGAGCCGCAGGTACCGCAGGAATCAGATTCGTTTGGATTTTCGCAATAGAGGTAGGTGGCCAAGGCTAATGCCAATGTCAGATTGGCGGAACCTTCAGGTCCGTGAAAAAGCAGCGCATGTGCCAAATGATTGAATTTGACAGCATTGAGTAGCTTTTCTTTGGTCTCAGAGAGCCCAGGTATTTCTGCAAATTGCATATCCGGATCGATCAGGAAGTTTTATCCCAAATTCTATAGCTTTTGGTCAAATCAAAAACCTTATCCAAGATTTCTTTTTCGGCAGGAGTCCATTCCAGTCCCCTTCTTCCAAAAACCGCCTTGGCCGTTTCTTCAAACTTAACCATGGTGAAGGTGGAAAAGCCAGCCGCACCTCCCCAAGAAAAAGAAGGAATAAAGTTACGCGGAAAGCCATCACCGAAAATATTCGCTCCTACTCCCACCACGGTACCGGTATTAAACATCGTGTTGATTCCGCACTTGCTATGATCACCCATCATCAGGCCACAAAACTGGAGGCCAGTATTGGCAAAGCCACCTCGGGTATAATCCCAAAGTTTGACAGGGGCATAGTTATTCTTAAGGTTGGAAGTATTGGTATCCGCGCCTAGGTTGCACCATTCACCGATGACAGAATTACCCAAGAATCCTTCGTGTCCTTTGTTGGAGTAGCCAAAGATCACCGAATTGGAAATTTCTCCCCCTACTTTGGAAAATGGTCCTACCGTGGTATCGCCGCGGAGTTTGGCTCCCATATTTACTGTAGAGCCTTCGCACAGTGCAAATGGCCCGCGTATGAGTGAGCCTTCTTGGATTTCAGTATGCTTCCCGATGTAAATAGGGCCACTTTCAGCATTAAGGACGGCAGCTTTGATTTTTGCACCCTCTTCAATAAAAATCTGATCCGCACCATAGACAATGGTGTGTGGATCGTTTACTGGCTGGGAAATTCTTCCCTTAGTCAATAAGGAATAGTCCTTTCTGATTTCGGAACCGTTAAACTGGAAGATTTGCCAGGATTTTTGAAGCAAAACGGGCTCGTAGGGCAGTTGAACGGGAATTCTTTCGGCAGCAAAGCTGAGGTTCTTTTCCGTTTCCCCGATGTAGCCTGCGAGAAAAATCTTTCCAAAGTACAGTGCTTGGTCCTCTTTAAGGGAGTCTAAAGCTTGCAAAGCCTCCGCATCGGGGAGCCAAGAACCATTAATGGCGAGTGCATTTTCCGTGTTTCTTGGGAATTTTTTCTGCAGGTAGTCCTGAGTCAAAAATGAAATCTTGGCTCCGGTAAGCTTATTCCATTTTTCAGAGATCTTAAGAATACCCACCCGGATATCAGCCACAGGCCTTGTAAAAGTAAACGGAAGCAAGGATCCTCTAATCGCAGGATCATCAAATAATAGGATATGGGTCATAGGGCAAAAATAAAAAAGTCTCCCGGAATCCTTGCTCCGGGAGACTTTTTCGGCTTAAGCTGCCAAGAATTACTTCTTCGCGTATCTTTTGTTGAATTTCTCCACTCGGCCAGCAGTGTCAAGAAGCATCTTCTTGCCTGTGTAGAATGGATGAGACTCAGAGCTTACTTCGATTTTGTAAACTGGATAAGTCTTGCCGTCAGTCCACTCGATAGTTTCGCTAGTCTCGATGGTTGATTTGGTCAAAAACTTAAACTCGCTAGAGGTATCGTAGAACACTACGTCTCTGTATTTAGGATGAATATCTTTTTTCATATGTTCAGCTAGTTTTCTTGGCTTTTTTGAAACGAGGCACAAAGATATTCTTTTATATAAATCTGACCAAATCTTTGTTGATGATTTATTTAGCTTTCTCGCCAAAAGCACGACCAGTATCTTTTATTTACTCTTCAAATCTCCTCGCTTGATGGATCTGATAAACTGTGACCAAGCAAAGGGATCCAGGATCCGAAGAGGCCTAGGCCCATACAAATCTTGATTTTGCATCATCTGCCCTTGTTGGAAGTACCTAAAATTCTCCCCACCAGAGGCAGGTATCGATTCAGCCCATCTTAACAGCATTTCAGGACTCATGTTTGACCTACTGATCGACATGGGGTCTACCACACTCATGGCGATTACCGCCTTTTTAAATTCTTCCTCTGTCGGATAGGGCATGACTTCGATCTCCGCCAGTGCGATTTCATCCACTTCCATTGTAAGGATAAGGGATATTCGATCACTTTCCACTTTTTCCGGAACTTTGAAAGTTTGTTTTTTCAATCCTATGAATGTAAAGACTACACTATCCCCTTCTAAGACAGGCATGGAAAAGTAACCAAAGCGACCTGAGGCCGTACCTCTTCCCTTCTTGGGCACATAGATATTTACCCCGGGGACAGCATCGGTACTATCCGCATTCAGTATAATACCGGAAAGCTGGATAACTTTTCTTTCCCGCTCATCTTGAGCAAATGAGGTTTGGGATAGGAAAAAAAATCCTAAAACCAGTACAAAAGGAAGTATTTGGGTAATTTTCACAAACATTGAATTCAAAGATGGCACTTGGATTCTGTAACGATTTTAAACCAATTTCGGCTTAAAATTTATTTTCGCCCTCTATTCCAAGTTAAAACTTACAAATGAGACTCAAAAATATCAGTTTAACCTATGGTTTGCGAATTTTTAAGGCGCTTTCCGAAGAACCTCGAGTAAGAATTATCCACTTATTGATGCTCAACAAAGAATTGAGCATTTCGGACTTGGAGCACATTCTTGATTTTACCCAAACCAAAACGAGTCGCCATCTCATTTACCTCAAAAACGCAGGATTACTCGGAAGTCGACGTGTAGATCAATGGATGTTTTATTATATCCTCGAAGAATATCTTGAAATCATTCAGCAGATTTTCAAGTTTATCCAAAAGGATCCCAGTCTCCTCAAGGATCAGGAAACTTATGAAATTCTAAAATCCAACCGAGAACTGGCCATCAACAAGATCCAATACAACCAATATCGACGCTGAACTCATTTTGAAAACGTACCAACACCTCTTCTTCGATCTCGACCATACCCTCTGGGACTATGATCGAAATGTCACCGAGTCCCTTGCTGAACTCTATCAGATTTACAGTCTTCAAGACCTGGGAATCCCCACCTTTGAAAAATTCTTTGAGTCCTTTCATGCGGTCAATTTTCAGCTTTGGGACTGGTATAATGTAGGGAAAATAGACAAGCACAACCTTCGAAAAGAGCGATTCCCGCGGATATTTGCACATGCTGGTGGAAATTTTGAAGCTATTCCAGCGGCCTTTGAGGACGATTTTATGCATCGAACTTCTTCCAAACCCCACGTATTCCCCTACTCCAAAGAAATTCTGACTTACCTCAAAACAAAATATCGAATCCATGTCATCACGAATGGATTCAATGAATCTCAGGCAAAAAAAATGAAATCGGCCGACTTAGATGGCTATTTTGAGCTTGTGGTCACTTCCGAAACTACCGACTTTAAAAAGCCTGATCCGAGAATCTTCCATTACACCATGGACCAACTTCAGACTACGCCCGATGCCTGCCTGATGATCGGAGACAATCCCTCCTCAGATATCTTAGGTGCTCAGCGAGCTGAAATAGATCAGGTTTTTTTCAACCCTGAAGGAAAAACTATCGATTTGAAACCCACATATGAGATTCGTCATCTCAAAGAACTTGAGCAGCTTTTGTAAGCAAAATCACTACTCAAAACATCAGGAAAACCTATCTTTGGCCTCTTCGAAATCACATAAACTCCAAATATCATGTTAAAGGGATTTTTCAACGTTCCTGCTCCTGTCAATGAGCCGGTAAAAGCATATGCTCCGGGCAGCCCCGAGCGAAAAGAACTTCAGGCCATGTTGTCTGAATTAAGATCAAAACAAATCGATGTGCCTATGTACATCGGCAGTGAGGAGGTCAGAACTGGAAAAACCCGTCCGATGTCTCCGCCACATGATCACCAACACATTTTAGGTCATTTCCACGAAGGTGATGCCTCTCATGTGGAGCAGGCGATCAATGCTGCCTTGGGTGCCAAGGAAGCTTGGGAAAATCTGGAATGGGAACAGCGCGCAGCCATTTTCCTGAAGGCAGCTGATCTGATTGCTGGTCCTTACCGAGCAAAAATAAATGCAGCCACCATGCTCGGCCAGTCCAAGAATGCGATGCAAGCCGAAATCGACTCCGCCTGTGAGTTTATCGACTTCCTTCGATTCAATGTGAAGTACATGACGGAAATCTACGCCCAGCAGCCTCCTGTTTCGGGCGCAGGAGTTTGGAATCGAGTAGAGCAACGACCTTTGGAAGGTTTCGTGTTTGCCCTGACTCCGTTCAACTTCACTGCCATTGCCGGTAACCTACCAACTTCCGCCGCTATGATGGGCAATACCATCGTATGGAAGCCTGCTTACACTCAGATTTATTCCGCTCAAGTGCTGATGGAAGTTTTCAAAGAAGCCGGTGTGCCCGACGGAGTGATCAATCTAATCTACGTGGATGGACCGACTGCGGGCGATATCATTTTTAAGCATCCGGATTTTGCAGGAATCCACTTCACAGGATCTACAGGGGTTTTCCAACACGTCTGGAAAACAATTGGAGAAAACATCAAACGCTACAAGTCCTATCCAAGAATCGTCGGTGAGACAGGAGGAAAAGACTTCGTTCTAGCACACAAATCCGCTGACGCAAAAGCAGTAGCTGTAGGATTAGTTCGTGGGGCATTTGAATACCAAGGTCAAAAATGCTCTGCAGCATCCCGTGCTTACATCCCGTCCAACCTTTGGGAGGATGTGAAAAAATACATGCTTGCAGATCTCGCTGACATCAAAATGGGCGGCACGGAGGACTTCACTAATTTCGTCAATGCGGTGATTGATGAGAAGTCTTTTGACAAAATCGCCAAGTACATTGACAATGCCAAGGCAACTCCAGGTGTCGAAATCATCGCTGGAGGCAACTATGATAAGTCCAAAGGCTATTTCATCGAACCAACGGTGATTCTAACGCAAGACCCGTTGTACATCACGATGTGCGAAGAGATCTTCGGCCCTGTGTTGACGATCTATGTATACCATGAAGAGCACTTCGAAACCGTTCTTGAATTGGTCGATCAGACTTCTCCGTACGCACTTACAGGTGCTGTATTTTCTCAAGACCGCTATGCGATCGAATTGGCTACCCAAAAACTGAGAAACGCAGCGGGCAACTTCTACATCAACGACAAGCCAACCGGAGCCGTGGTCGGTCAGCAGCCATTTGGCGGAGCGAGAGCATCCGGCACTAATGACAAGGCCGGCTCGATGATCAACTTGCTTCGCTGGGTATCTCCACGGACGATCAAGGAAACCTTTGTGTCTCCGAAGGATTACCGATATCCGTTTTTGGGGAAAGACTAAAAAATGCTCAATGAGCAATGATCAAATTCAATTTTCAAGAGCCTCGGAGATTTCCGGGGCTTTTTTTTGTACTTTTATTACCATGAAAGCAATTGAAATTAAGACGATTACCAAATCTGATGGAAGCATTTCTTTGGAGTCAACCGGACTTAAAGGAGGAATCCCAGTGAGAGTTTTAATCCTTTCGGAAGAAGAGGAAATGGAGGAAAAGAATTACCTAAAATTTCTCTCCAATAATCCGGCCCTTGATTTTTTAAACGACCCTGAAGAAAATGTCTACACCAGCAAAGACGGAAAGCCTTTCAAAAATTAGAGGAAAGATTGTCTTAGTTCCTTTTCCATTTGAAGATTTTTCAACTCGAAAAGTACGTCCAGCACTTTGCCTATCTGAACCCATAGGAAAATTTGAACACGTTATCGTGGCATTTATTTCGAGTAAAATCAGCGATCAGCTCGAAGAATCCGAATTTGAAATAAAACCAGAAGAGGAAGAATGGCAACAAATCGGATTAATCGTTCCATCGGTTCTAAAACTTCACAAAATGGTTTCTCTACCTCAGAACCTTATTTTGAGAGATTTGGGATATTTTCCAGAAAGTAAGATGGAAACCCTTGAAAAAGGCATTAAAATGATTTTCAACATCCGATAAGTAGCTTTTTTTTCCCACAGAAACGCACAGATTAAAAACACAGATTTTCACAGAAATTCTATCGAGGTTTTTCATCTGTGCGCATCTGTGACCATTTCCGCGAAGATCTGCGGAAAAAAAACGGCTAAGTCTCCCCAGCCGCTCGTTTGACCTTTGAGGTTTTCAAAAACCTCGAAGGTCTAGATTGAAAATCTCTGTCTACATTGTTATTTTGGTTGTTAAAAAATTGCCTTTCAACAATTTATAAATATTCATTTTTATGACTGATCCCTTTTCCCCAGGAGAATTTTTCCATATTTACACTAGAACAAACGGAGCGGAATTACTTTTTAGAACTAAAGAAAACTACACCTATTTCCTTCAAAAATATCAAGATCATTGCTCTTCCTATTTTTCAACCTTGGCCTACTGTTTACTACCTAATCATTTTCACTTTTTGATTCGAGTAAAAGAAAATACCGAACCAGAAGCTGCTTTAAGTGCTTTTTCCAACTTTTTGAATGGTTACGCCAAAGCATACAACAAGCTTTATGATCGACATGGGGGATTATTTCAACGGAAATTCAAAAGAAAGCGAGTAGATCAGGAAAGTTATTTATCCCAAGTAATCATTTACATCCATAGGAATCCTCAAAAACACGGGATTGTTGAGGACTTTAAAAATTGGAAATTTTCATCCTACAATGGCCTGATATCTCTAAAAACCACAAAACTGGATAGAGATTTCATCCTGGATTGGTTTGGTGGACTTGAACAATTTAAAAAAGTTCATGAATTAGAACAGGGTGCTGACTTACCCGAAGAGATGTCTTTAGAATAGAAAACTTTGTAAAAAATCTTTAAAGTTTTCAAAAACCTCGAAGATCTAGTTTTCCTTGAAACCTTCGAAGTCTTGAAGACTTAAATGATGTAATCTAGAATAAAACCTTCGAGGTCTTGAAGACCTCAAAGGTTAAGTATACATCGCTCCATTCACATGAAGCACCTGTCCAGAGATGTAGGTGCTCATGTCTGAGCCTAGGAATACGCACACATCGGCGATTTCTTCCGGCTTGCCTCCACGCTTCATCGGGATGGCATCTCTCCAGCCTTGTACGGTCTTTTCATCCAACACTTCAGTCATCTCTGTTTCGATAAATCCAGGAGCGACCGCGTTGCAGCGGATATTTCTGGAGCCCAATTCCAGGGCTACTGATTTGGTGAATCCGATGATTCCTGCTTTGGAAGCCGCATAGTTTGCCTGACCGGCGTTTCCTTTGGCACCGACCACAGAGGTCATGTTGATGATGGAGCCAGATTTGGCCTTCATCATGGTACGGGTTGCGGCTTTTACAGTGTTGAAGCAGGATTTGAGGTTGACGTTCATGATTTCATCCCAAGATTCCTCGGTCATCCGCATCAGCAGGTTGTCACGTGTGATTCCAGCATTGTTGACCAAGATGTCCAAAGCCCCAAAGTCAGCCACAACTCCATTGACCAATTCGTCAGCAGCTTTGAAGTCGGAGGCATCTGAGCGGTAGCCCTTTGCTTTCACACCAAAAGCAGCAAGTTCAGCCTCAAGTGCTTGGCCTTTTTCAACGCTCGAGAGGTAGGTGAACGCGACATTTGCTCCTTCCTGTGCAAATCTGATGGCGATTGCCCGTCCGATCCCTTTAGAGGCGCCGGT
Source organism: Algoriphagus aquatilis (assembly GCF_042657405.1). Taxonomy (NCBI): domain Bacteria; kingdom Pseudomonadati; phylum Bacteroidota; class Cytophagia; order Cytophagales; family Cyclobacteriaceae; genus Algoriphagus; species Algoriphagus aquatilis. The sequence continues at coordinate 14,951 of NZ_JBHSKS010000006.1, read as the reverse complement.
AACCAAGGCCGTTTTTCCTGAAAGTAATCCCATGAAGATCAAAATTAAGTTTGGCCAAAATTAGAAAAAAAGCCCGGACTTTGGCCTTTTGAAAGACCTTCAGGAGCTTTTTCACTGAAAAACAGGAGGATAAACCTGTAAAATCCCGAATCTCAGAAACCCATTTGGCTTTTATCAGATTTACAAAATTTTCATCTAATCGCTACAAATAATTCATCAGCAAGGCGTTTTGGATTCCATTTACTCATCCAAATCGGATTTTTTTCTGAACCCAAAAGACCTATTTTTGCACAGTTTCATTTGTAATCAAACCCATTTTAAATATGTCTTCGACAAAATTTGACTTGATCGTGCTGGGAAGCGGACCGGGAGGATACGTGGCGGCAATTCGCGCTTCTCAACTCGGATTGAAAACTGCGATCGTGGAAGCCGCGGAACTAGGCGGTATCTGCCTCAATTGGGGCTGTATCCCGACCAAAGCCCTGCTAAAAAGCGCTCAGGTTTTTGAATACATCAGCCATGCCAAGGATTACGGAATCTCTGTTCAGGGTGCCGAGGCGGACTTTGCCGGAATGGTGAAAAGAAGCCGTGGCGTAGCGGATGGAATGAGCAAGGGTGTGCAGTTTTTGATGAAGAAAAACAAAATCGAGATCATTGCGGGATGGGGTAAAATCCAGCCGGGTAAAAAAGTCGAAGTCACCGACGCCGAAGGTAAAAAGTCAGTCATCGCTGCGGATAACATCATCATAGCCACAGGCGCCCGCGCACGTCAACTTCCTACGATGAAAATTGACGACAAGAAAATCATCGGCTACCGCAAGGCGATGACTTTGGAAACTCAACCAAAGAAAATGGTGGTAGTAGGTTCCGGAGCAATCGGAGTGGAGTTTGCCTACTTCTATAATTCTATTGGCACGGAAGTGACCATCGTCGAATTCATGGACAGAATCGTCCCTGTAGAAGACGAAGAAGTATCCAAGGCCTTGGAAAAAATCTATAAGAAGTCCGGCATGAAGATCATGACTTCCTCGGAAGTGACCGGTGTAGATACCTCAGGCGAGGGTTGCAAAGTGACTGTAAAAACTGCCAAGGGCGAGGAAATCCTTGAATGCGATGTGGTTCTTTCTGCCGCAGGTGTGGTTTCTAACCTAGAAAATATTGGTTTGGAAGATGTCGGAATCCTAGTGGACAAAGGCAAAATCCAAGTCAACGAATACTACCAAACCAACATGCCAGGCTACTATGCCATCGGCGATGTGGTTCCTGGACCGGCGTTGGCGCACGTGGCTTCTGCAGAAGGCATCATCTGTGTGGAGAAAATCGCAGGCCATCATCCTGAAGCCTTGGATTACGGCAATATCCCGGGCTGTACCTATTGCTCTCCGGAAATTGCCTCTGTGGGCATGACCGAAGCCAAGGCAAAAGCTGCTGGATACGAAGTGCGAATCGGTAAATTCCCATTCTCTGCTTCCGGAAAAGCTTCCGCGGCCGGAGCAAAAGACGGATTTGTGAAATTGGTATTTGACAAGAAATATGGAGAGCTCCTCGGTGCTCACATGATCGGTGCCAACGTGACCGAAATGATCGCTGAGATCGTGGCTATCCGCAAACTGGAAACGACCGGTCACGAACTAATTAAGACCGTACACCCTCACCCAACCATGTCCGAAGCGATCATGGAAGCCGCAGCCGCTGCTTACGACGAGGTGATTCACTTGTAAAAATTTTCTTTTTGGAAATAAATCAAACACCGGGTCCAAACATTTGGCCCGGTGTTTTACTTTTAAAAAAGTAACTCCACAACCGACCGACTTTTGCAGGAAGAAGATATCATAGCAGGCCTACGGGCTCGAGACCGCAAAACCACCGAGTATTTGTATGAAAAGTACTCCCGTGCACTTTTCGCAGTGATCAGTCGAATCATTACTGACCAAGACATTGCAGAGGAAGTTTTTCACGATGCATTTATCAAAATCACCCGGAAAATCGACTCCTACGAAGAATCGAAAGGCCGCCTCTACACCTGGATGGCCAATATTTGCCGAAATTCTGCCATAGATAAGCTCCGCTCCAAAGAAATTTCTCAAACCACTAAGACCAACACCATCGATGACTTCGTATTTGGTCTCGAGAGTCAATCGGGAACCATGGAACAGGTAGAGGCGATAGGTGTGCGAGAGTTGATGATTCAGCTGAACGAGGATCAGCGATTCATTATTGAGTATATTTATTTCCAAGGATACACCCATTCGGAGCTTTCGGAGGAGTTTCACATTCCTCTGGGCACGGTCAAGTCCCGAGTCAGGGCAGCCTTACAAGTATTAAAAAAGAATTTAGAACGAATCTAGCGTGAACATCCAAGAATATATCGAATCAGGCAAACTGGAGCTCTACCTACTCGGAGAGCTGACCGAGCGTGAGCGAGAGGAAGTGATCGCCATGGCCAAAGCCTATCCGGAAATCCAAGAGGAACTCGATGCGCTGGAGCAGTCTATGTTTGCCTTTGATGAGTTGACCGGAAAAACTCCCTCAGCTCAGGTTAAGGAGAAAATCTTCACTTCCCTCGAGGAAGAGTTCAAAAAGGAGGAAACCCCTAAAGCAGCTCCTGTACCAAACCCTGCCCCCGTGGAAACCAACGTGGTCAAACTCACCCCTTGGAAACCCTTCGCTGTAGCTGCGTCTTTGGTGGCCATTCTGGCGAGTGCGGCGGCGATCTACTTCGCAGGCAAATTCTACGAAACCGATCAGAAATTCACCGCACTCCTACAAGATCAGCAGGTGATGGCGGATAACCTGAACCAAGTCAAACTCGAATACGAGAAAACCGATTCCCGATTGGATCGATTGGTGGCAGGTGATTTCCGAAGAGTTGAAATGAAAGGAGAGACCCTGCCGATGCAAAAAGACGCCAAAGTGGATGTCTTTTGGGACCAAAAAGCTAAGGAAGTCTTCGTAGCGGTGAATAATCTGAATTCTCTTTCAGCTGAATTTGACTACCAGCTCTGGGCAATCGGCAAAGATGGACCTGTCGGCATTGGCCTCGTGAATCCGGGAGAAAAATTCACCCTACAGCAAATGAACGCTGTAGCTGAAGCGGGAGCTTTCGCCATCACAATCGAACCTAAAGGAGGATCAAAAGCTCCTACACTTGACAAATTGGTTGTACTGGGAGAAGTTGCCTAATCCCATTTTGATCAAAAATGCCAAGCCTGCTTTTCTAAAGAGCAGGCTTTTTTAATGCCTTTTGTTAAACTTACTTATTCTAAAAGCACTTACCATACCTATGGAACTCCAACTCTCTACCCCTGCCCTGCTTTTTTCGGCTATCACTTTACTCATGCTGGCTTTTACCAACCGATTTTTGGCTATTGCCACTCTCATTCGAGGACTGCATAAAAACTACCTCAAAGATCCCGATCAGGAGATCATCGTGGAGCAGATTCACAACCTCCGACGCCGACTGACACTCATCAAAAACATGCAGCTTTTTGGAGTATTCAGCTTTTTACTCTGCGTGATTTGTATGTATTTGCTATTCCAAGGCTATACTTCCGCTGCCAATTGGGTATTTGTGATCAGCATGCTTTCCTTGCTGATTTCCCTCGGAATTTCTTTGGTCGAAATCCAGATTTCAACCAAAGCACTCAATTTGGAACTCTCCGATATGGAAGAGATTTTCGAAAAACGGAAAAGTAGCCTGGACATTTTCTTTAAAAAAGACGACAAGTAACCACCATGCTGATTGATTTAAGAAGTGATACCCTGACCCGGCCAACTCCGGGGATGAAAGAAGCCATGTTTACCGCACCTGTAGGTGATGACGTGTTTGGAGAAGATCCGACTGTCAATGCCTTGGAGGAAAAAATTGCCACCCTTTTTGGAATGGAAGCAGGGCTTTTCTGTCCCTCTGGCACCATGACCAATCAGATTGCGATCCGCCTACATACCGGACCGCAGCGGGAAGTCATCTGTCATCAGTATTCGCACATCTACCTTTATGAAGGTGGAGGCATCATGGCCAATTCACTGGCCTCTGTAAAGCTATTGACAGGAGATTTGGGGAAAATCACCGCTACTCAAATCGCCGAATCCATCAATCCGGACGATGTGCATGCCCCGGAAACAACCTTGGTTTCCTTGGAAAACACCATGAACAAAGGCGGGGGAAGTATTTATACTTTGGAAGAAATCAAGCCCATCCATGCGCTTTGCAAAGAGAAAGGCATCAAACTTCATCTGGACGGGGCCAGATTATTCAATGCTTTGGTAGAAACGGGCGAAAGCCCTGCCGATTGGGGAGCGCATTTCGATACGATCTCGATCTGCCTGAGCAAAGGTTTGGGTTGTCCGATTGGGTCAGTTCTTCTTGGATCAAAAGCTGACATCAAGCGCGCCAGAAAAGTCCGAAAAGTATTCGGAGGAGGCATGCGACAGGCTGGTTTTCTAGCTGCTGCCGGCATTTATGCCTTGGATCATCAGGTGGAGCGACTGAAAGAAGATCATGCAAGAGCCCGAACTTTGGGTGAAATGCTGAGCAGGCTGCCTGTGGTTTCAGAGATTTTCCCAGTAGCCACCAACATCGTCATCGCGAGGCTGGAAGGAACTACTCCGGAGGAATTCATGAAAAAGCTTTCAGATCAACATATCAAGTCGGTCAAATTTGGAAAGGACTTGGTTCGCTTTGTGACTCATTTGGATTTTGGAGACGAACACTTGGAGGAGTTTGGGAAAAGGATTGGGAAAATTTAAGATCCATGATTTAAGACACGAGACGTTAGATTTGTCCCAGCCTCTTAAATTCTTTTTTGTCTTGTATCTTATGTCTATTGTCTTGATACTAAAAAAATGAACCCCACTCCCCTAGCCGAACGCATGCGCCCCACCCGACTGGAAGACCTGATCGGTCAGGAGCATTTGTCTGCGCCTTCTTCCTTTTTATACAAAGCCATCAAATCGGGAAATGTGCCTTCGCTCATCCTTTGGGGGCCTCCTGGTGTAGGCAAAACAACCATTGCCAATATCATCGCCAATGAGATCAAGGTACCTTTTTACACCCTGAGTGCGATCAGTTCGGGCGTGAAAGACATCCGTGAAGTCATTGATAAAGCCAAATTTCAGCGGGGCACTGTCTTATTCATTGATGAAATTCACCGCTTCAACAAATCCCAACAGGATGCGCTTTTGGGAGCGGTGGAAAAAGGAATCATCCGACTAATCGGTGCTACCACAGAAAATCCCTCTTTCGAAGTCAACTCAGCTTTGCTTTCACGCTGTCAGGTATTTACACTGAATCCTTTGGGAAAAGCAGAAATGGAGGCCATGATGAAGCAGGCTTTAGAGAAAGATTTGGATCTGAAAAAGATCCAGGTCGAACTACAGGAAACCGATGCGTTGCTTCGAATTTCAGGTGGAGACGGTCGCAAACTCCTCAATCTGCTGGAAATCGTCATCGACGGAATCAATGAAAATCCCTGTGTGATCACCGACGAAAAAGTGATGCAGATTGCACAGCAGAAAGTCGCACTTTATGACAAATCCGGCGAGCAGCACTACGACATCATCTCGGCTTTTATCAAATCCATCCGAGGCTCGGACCCAAATGCTGCCGTGTACTGGCTGGCGCGAATGATCGAAGGTGGAGAAGATGTGAAGTTTATCGCCCGAAGGCTGGTGATTTTGGCTTCGGAAGACATCGGCAATGCTAACCCGAATGCCTTGCTTTTGGCAACCAACTGTTTTGAAGCGGTGAAAATCATCGGCTATCCGGAGTCTCGGATTATCCTTTCCCAATGCGTGACTTATTTGGCGAGTTCGCCGAAAAGCAATGCGTCCTATTTGGCCATCAATCAGGCCCAGGCTTTGGTCAAAGAAACGGGGAACCTATCCGTACCACTTCACCTCCGGAATGCCCCCACCAAGCTGATGAAAGACCTCAACTATGGCAAAGCCTACAAATATTCCCATGACTTTCCAGGCAACTTTGTCGAACAAGAGTTTTTACCCGATGAAATCAAAGGAACCAAACTTTATGAACCCGGAGAAAATGCCCGGGAAAATGAGCTGAGAAAGTATTTGTCTGGAAAGTGGAAGGGGAAATATGGGTATTGAAAAGTAGCTTTTACAAAATCTACGATTTGAATAACTCCTGTTTGTTATGGATCAATAGATCTGAAAGACGTTCCTTTATCTTAGGGTCTTCAGTCATCCAAGAGAGGCAAGAATTGATTTTGTCAAACATTTCGACTTGCAAACTCACTGCATTGATGAGCTTGATAAACATGTTGACCAGAAATTTTTGATTGATGCTGTTGACTATGATGCCGATTTTTTTCTTTTCAGAAATCCCAGATCTGAGTTTACGGATGCGTTCCACAAAGGACACCACATCCACTCGATAAGCAATAGCTGCACTGCCCGTAAAATCGTAGATCGCAGGAAACTTTGGATCAAAATCCGCTCGTGCATAGAGGTTCTCCAGCATGTCGAACATGTCATTTGCATAGACTTTCTCCCGAAAGCTAATTACAATAAAACCCAACTGTTGGTCTATCGCTATCCTGTATTTTACCTCTGCCATGGCTACTCCCTTCTGTTTAAATCAGACAAATAGACTTTACTCACCTAATTTACCTTATACTAAGAGGATTTGACAGGTGATCCATAAACCTTAATGAAATCTTAAGAATCTCCTACCAGATGTTTTCTGAACCCTCAAACAGTCTGATACCCAGCATAAATTCGTGTGTTGGATTGGGTAAAAGATAGCTTTTTAGAGTCGGCCATTCGTACACGTAGCCGAAGCGCATTTTCCCCATCAACATTCCAAGTTGCGCACTGTTAGCATAGTCCACTCGATGACCTGCACCTACCCAGAACTTTTCATAAAACATGAATTTCATGTTGAATTCCAAATTATCGGGCAAGTTGTCCTGACTTCGCCACATCGTGTTGAAGATGACAGAAAGCTGATCCGAAATCGCATTTCGATATCCCGCTTGGGCGATACTTACCATCGGCTTTTTGCTGATAAACATATCTCCCTTACTGAAGCTACCTTGGTTGACATTGTGCATTCCGTAAGAGAAATAGTAGTTGGGATGGGTCAAAGACAAACCCAAATTGAAGTCTACAATGCTCAGATTGGCAAAGCCTCCGATGTATTGACCCACTGTAGGATCATTCGCCTGTTCGGTAGTTAAATTGTTGCCATCCAGTCTGATCTGGTTGAAATTTACTCCAGCACCCAGTCGGACCCCTGCCTGTTCGCTGATCCCAACCGGAATTGTTAATAATTACATTGAATTTCAAAGTTTGTCATTTAATCAAACTTTTATAAAAATTTTCAAAAAAAAACCTTATTGAAAAGATTTCAATAAGGTTTTTTGATAACTCTATTCTATTACGACTTATTCAAAGAATGAATCAATCAATTAAACATTAGATAAGGAATCAATCAGTAAATAGATTAACTACTCCACTTCTCTTTTCCCCTGACTCAATAACTTCAACGGTGAAATAATATGCTCCAGTTGTCATTACCTTGCCATTGAAAGTCCCATCCCATCGTACCTCAGGGTTCGAAGTAATAAATAGCTGTTTGCCACTTCGCTCAAATACTCGGATAGTCACGCCAGTCCAATATCTAAGCTCTGTCACGCCCCAATCATCATTGATTTGATCACCATTTGGAGAGAAGGAATTATAGATGGCTATTTCAGAGAGCGGTTTTCTAAGACGGATGATTTTGAACGTTTTTTCGAAAATATTTCCGACACGATCAGTCACTCGGACAACAATTTCAAACTCATTGCGTCCAGGTAAAGCATCTTTGGATGTCCAAATCAACTGGCCGTTTACGATCGTGAAATAGGCATTATCCTTCTGACCAGGGACCAATTGGATCGTATGCACGTTGTCTTGAGGATCGACCACAGTAAAGCTTCCAACAAAGGCATCTTTTACAGGATACGGAGCCGTAAAGGTATTATTACTTAGCAACAAGTCCTTAGGAGCGTTTTTCACCTTTACAATCAATTCAAAGGTTACTTTCAAATTGAAAGGATTACCAAAGCAACCCTCATATGTTACTGCTCCTTCAAACTGATACGTTCCAGATTTAAGCTTATCATAAGAAACGGTGTTCCAAGTGACTGGAAGATTTATGATCTCTCCATTTCCATAAAGAACCGCTATAGTCTTAGGCAGAGTGACGAAAGAAAGCTCTGTGCCCCACTCTACAGTTAAAGTGTTATTACCGATTACCTGTGAAGGAGTACGATTAGCTACATAATCAGGTATACGGGCCGAATTAGATGATTTAAAATCTGCAGGATTGTTTGGATTTGTTTGATCAAGATAAATTTCGACATAATCAGGCACTAAATCTCCATCAGTATCTTGGTAAGAACACGGATCCAATCTCAAGGAACCTTCCAATCCCTCGATGTAATCCGGCACACCATCACCATCTTGATCTTTATATTCATTCTTGTTTATTGGGTCAGTACCCTCAAGCAACTCTACGCTATTTGGAACCCCATCTCCATCTGTATCCAATTGAGAAGCAGAACAACCATCTTTATCAACAGTCTCACCCATTGGAGTATCAGGACATAAATCCAAATTATCAGTCACACCGTCACCATCCGAATCTTTTTGCGAATCAGAACAACCATTTTCATCGACAGCCTCACCTCTAGGAGTATTTGGGCAAAGATCCACTTCGTCAACTACCCCATCACCATCCGCATCATTGATAAATATGGTCGCAGTGGTTTCCGGCTTATCATCAAGATCAAACACATAATTATTGACATCAGAACCAGCAACCGAGATATTAATAATAATAACCTTTTGAGTGCCTGGTTGAGGAGAAACAAATGCAATTTGTAGTCCTTCAAGCCTTACATCATCACCCTCAAGCACTCCAATTAACGTCAACCGATCATCAAGAAGGGTTGCCTTCGTATTTCCATCAAATGGTTTGTTTTTAGCTGTGAAACTACCACCAATCCTTACAAGCTTTGGTTTAATTGTGAAATCAGCATCGATAAAGTTGATAGTATAATTATTGCTTACAGTCAATGAACCAATGTTAGTTTCATAGGCTCCTACATTTTCGCCAACCTCTCGTCCGATCTTACCTGAAATTATGGAGAGGTCGTCACCGTCTTGCAATCCGGTAACTTGATAAAGTATCACAGGATCTTGATCACCATAGATTTTAAACTGATCAGGCAATACCCTAATCGTCAAAACTTTAGAAGCTATCAAGAAGTTGGCAGGTACAAACTGAATCGTATAATTACCTCCGGCAGTAATGCTTCCAATTAACAAGGCATAACTTCCAACATTTTCACCAGGTACTCTTGATAAGGAACCTGAAATCACCGCCTCTGTATCCCCAGGTGCTAACCCGGAAACATTGTAAAGAAACACTGGGTCATCTGTACCAAAGGTTTTTGACTGATTAGGATTAGCTGTTATGGTTAATACCCTTTTAACAATCTCAAATTGAGTTGAAGTGTAGTTAATGGTATAATTGGACCCTGCACTTAAATTACCTTGAGAAATGGTATAAAGGCCTACATTCTCACCAGCAGCTCGTACTAAACCTCCAGTCATCAAAGAGACCGTATCAGATCGCTTAAAGCCTGTGGCTGTGAAGGTCAATGCAGGATCAGCATTGCCAAATATTTTACTTTTTGCATCTGCTACGATTTGGAGTGGAGCAGGTGTAATTGTAAAGACACCCGGAACGAAATTAATGGTATAATTATTTCCAGCTGATATGCTTCCCAAAAGGATTGCGTATTGATTTACATTTTCACCAGGTACTCTTGAAAGACTACCTGTAATTATGGATGAGTTATCTCCATCCTCAAATCCACTAGCGGTGTAGGTCAATACAGGGTCGTTATCCCCGTAAACTTTAGATTGGTTAGACGACACCGTTATGGTCAATAACTTAGAGGCAATAATAAATTCAGCGGAAACGAATTGCACCGTATAGTTAGATCCTGCAGCGAGCGAACCAATCAAAATAGGATAAGAACCTGTATTCTCTCCAGCAACTCTAGACAGGGCTCCGGAAAGTACATCCCCTGACACCAAGCCTTGAGTGGTAAAAGTTAAAGTAGGATCAGAATCTCCAAATCGTTTCCCTTGATTTGGATTAGCAGTAATCACTAAGGGCTTAGGATTTATTACTAAATTAGCTCCAATGTACGTTACTGTATAGTTGGAACCAGCAGTCAGAGAGCCTTGAGTGATCGCGTATGTTCCTACATTCTCTCCGGAATTTCTGGAAAGAGATCCAGTAAGTTGATCTCCACCTTGAAGACCCGAAACTGAATAAGTCAATTGAGGATCAGCATCTCCGTAAGTTTTGGTTTTAGGATCTGCTGTAATCGTCAAAGCACGAGAAGTGATCGTCAAATTAGCTCCTACGTAGATGATGGTGTAGTTGGAGCTGGCAGATAGTGATCCTTGGGTAATGGCATAAGTGCCAACATTCTCACCTGGATTTCTAGAGAGAGAACCCGTAAGCTGATCACCACCTTGCAAACCAGTAACCACGTAAGTTAACACAGGTTCTCCTGACCCATAAATTTTAGATTTTGAATCAGCTGTCACCGTCAATGAGGCCTTTGTTATTGTCAAAGTTCCAGGTACAAAAGTGAGGTCATAATTGCCAGAGGTCAAGCCTCCAGGGGTAATCACATAAGAACCTACGTTCACAGCACCCTGAGAATTACCTGTGTAGGTTAAACTACCTCCCAATACAGAAGAATTCTCTCCGTTTACAAATCCGGAATAGTTTACGCCGTTTCCGTTACTGTATGCCAATCCATTATACACTTTCGTGTCATCAATAGCTGTCACCGTCAATGAGGCCTTTGTTATTGTCAAAGTTCCAGGTACAAAAGTGAGGTCATAATTGCCAGAGGTCAAGCCTCCAGGGGTAATCACATAAGAACCTACGTTCACAGCACCCTGAGAATT
>NZ_JBHSKS010000006.1:0-3852 GCF_042657405.1 Algoriphagus aquatilis | reverse complement strand
TTAAACTACCTCCCAATACAGAAGAATTCTCTCCGTTTACAAATCCGGAATAGTTTACGCCGTTTCCGTTACTGTATGCCAATCCATTATACACTTTCGTGTCATCAATAGCTGTCACCGTCAATGAGGCTTTAGAGACGTCAAATTCAATAGACTCCACATTCGACACACCCGCTGAGGATGCTGAAAGCTTGTAGTCATCTCCGGCTTTATTTACCGAAACACCCGTAAATGTCACTAATCCATTAACTGCATTGACCGTCACCGTACCTGTTAGACCTGCTCCATTGTTGATTGTAAGAGTAACTGGCGCATTGCTATTTGCTCTTTGACCACATTCATCTAATAGCTCCACTGTGACATTACCCAAATTGTCTCCGTAAGTAATATCACCTGGCTGGGATACGAATCTGAGCGAAGGATCCAAATTAGACACATTTACAGTAACTGTCAGGAAATCCATTACACCATTGGAGTCCACAGCTCTTATTACTACTACATAAGAATTGTTATTTAATCCAGCACCTCTATCAACAGGGTTTTCAAAATCACGAGGAGCCTTAAAACTAAGTTGACCAGTAGTTGAATTTATTTGAAAAAAGTCAGAATCTTCTCCACCAAAAATAGTCCATGTGGCAGGTCTTAAAGAGGTATAGGTGGCAACCACTGTTTCGCATTCAGTAACTGTTTTATAGTTTATTCCTGGGCAAGGATTTTCTGCCGATTGATCTTGTACAATCAAATCAGAACTTGTGGAAACTGTATTAGAGAAACTTCCTACAGACGCACCTATATTTACAGAAAAAAGTCTTCTGGCCGCAGAGGAATTGGTATTTCCCATCCTTATTTGAATCTGAGATACCGGGCTTTGATAGTTAGCGACAAAAGATGCCGTATTATCAAAAGTAATACCTCCTAACGAACTAGTTCTTCCCAAGAATCTGGTAAACCCACTCCTAGTTCCAGACTGAACTACCAATTGAGAGGTAGCATCAACCGAATAACTCGAAAATCCTGAAATTTCTATAAATTCTCTGGAAGTGCCAGAACCATCTACGTCAACGCCGGTAAGTAAAAAGTTCTTAACCGAAACTTGCTGAGAAGTAGTATTATCAAAAAACTTAATGTCAAAATCCACAAAACTCCCGCCTGTGGAAGATGAATTGATTTCTGGCTGTAAGCGACCTGCATTAGAACCGTCATTGTCAAGTATAAAATCTGTAACATTGGATCTGCCGGTGATGGTCACTTCTACATTTAACACTCTACCGTTTACAGTAATCGCATTATTTCTAATATATCGCGAATTTACCGCACCTTGAGTACCATTTACTAAAGTTAAACCACTGATATTAACATTTTGATAGTTCAAATCAATAGAAGTATCTGATGACACACAGTTTTCTAAAACAGTTATGTTTGCAGAATTGGATATTGCCGAAGAATTTATGCTCCCACTGATAGTAACAGCACCTACGGTAGTAGAAGTGAAGGATGCACTATATGTTCCATCCAAATTATCAACTACATTACTAAGTGTGCCAGATGGTGAGGTTAAGATAACCGGTCCTGCAGAGTAAGAAAGATTAACACCAGTAGAACTTTTCAACTGAACAATAATAGTAGAATTACTTAACCCATCTGAATTGATTGTGGATGGACTGGCTGTAATAGTGGTCCGAGTAGGATCAGGAAGCTCAGGACGAAGAGCAATTAAAATGGCAGAATTTCTCGCATCTCCACTTAATGTAGTTGTACCGATTCCTGTAGAACCTGCATTATTTTTGATAGCCCAGGCAGCTCCAACCGACAAATCATCGTTAGCGCTATTAAAAGGCACATCGTAAAGCTCCGTTAATGCCCCCGGAGAAGTAGCAGTGGACCAATCAGACCAAGTACGATTATTGTTTGCTTGACCAAACATGATGATGGCAGCACCATTCACCGATGTAGTGATGGAAGAGGCATTCACCAAATCTGAAGAATTTGGGGAAACAGTAAAGCTACCGATAACATCAAATGGTGAATTACCAACCAAACGGACACCAGAAAAAGCTAGCATGGCACCTACTGCATCGTTGGTACCCGTTCCTAAAGCAAAGGTATAGTTGGAAGGCTCAGATGCTCCCGCTATCCTATATAGAACTGATGCTCTCGTATCTCCCCCTATACCATTCACCACAGCACTTTCTAAAAGAGTCCATCCGATTGCCGAAGGATCTGTGGATCCATTATTTTCTTTGACAATATTAACTATAAGAACATCTCCAGCTTGAACACCAGAAGGTGTATTTATTGTCAAATTAGTGTTTGTAGACGTTGCTGAGGTTACTGAACCTCGCTGTTGTATTTGTGAAAAGGCAAAATTAAAAAAGCCTGCTACAAATAGCATTAAAACTCCCATTCCAAATTTGTAAATGGCTTTACGGAAGTTTCGTGAATAACTAGTTCTCATATCAGTTTTCATAAATTACCAAATCATTGAATAGTTTTTTTCTTCATCGCTTTTGAACAGAAAAAGCGTCAACATCAATTCGTGAGAAGGATTTGGCAACAAATAAGTCTTACCTATTGGCAGTTCATACACATATCCTACTCTAAGCTTAGAAAGTAACAAGCCAAATTGAAAATTATTAGCGTAGCTGAATCGATGTCCAGCTCCTACCCAAAATTTTTCATTGTAAATAAACTTAGCACTAGCTTCAACATTACGAGGAAGATTGCTCTGTGATCGGTACAAAAAAGAAGTGCTCATAGAAAGATTGTTTGCAACTTTGCTTCTATATCCTGCATGAAAAATCGATATAGGAACTCTCGTTCCAATAAAATTGTCCCCGCTTGAAATCTTACCCTGGCTAACATTATTCAAGGAGTAAGAAAGAAAATAATCAGTACTGGTGAGGGCAACTCCAAGATTAAAATCAATAAAATTCATTTTTGAAAAACGACCTTGGTATGGGGATATAATTGGGTCATTGGACTGCTCTGTTGTTAAATTAAACCCATCTAATTGATGGCTATTGATATTGGCCGCCGCACCTAATCTTAAATTGGCGTTCTCACTAATTCTAACTCTTGAAGCATAACCTATAATTATTTCGTTCTCTTTGAAGGGGCCATAGGAGTCTACAAGAATATTTAAGCTAAAGCCATTCTTTCCAACCAAGTCAGAATTTTGAGTTCCTTTAGCTTCCTCAAAATCTAAATCCGCAGAGATTAAATAGGTTTTTGGGGCACCATCAAAATCCGCCCACTGATTTCGATAGAAACTTCTCATGGAAGAGCCTTCATATCCTCCCATGGAAGGATTGAGGTAACTTTTCAAATGTGAAAATTGACCAAAATATTTCCTAGACTGGGAATAACTTTTTTCACAGTTAAATTGAAAGAGAATGATCAACGATGAAAGCAAAAAACTTTGCCTTTTTAAGAATTCAAACATTTTATATTGTATTTTTAGTTTGAAAATATATTGTTTCTTCAAACAAATGAAGGTTTATTATGTTTGTTAAAAAAAAAAAAGAATTGAAGTGCGCTTTTTTTATCACTAAATGCATTTATGCTTGATTTATTTACAATTCCATTTTGCTGAATTAAGCTAACTATAAGGACCGAGTTTGCTTAATTGGATTTGCATGGATAGGATGACGAATTCAAAATGCATTTAACAGCATTCCGTAATACCTCCAAAGAAAGATTAGTAATATTAATTATTGGTCACAAGCTGAATCCATCCTTTGAATTCGGTCGGATTACCGTTGATATCCACCACAGAAAGGATGTAGAAGTAGGTACCAGATACCAGTCCTTCTCCAGCCCAATCGTTTTGATACCCTTTCTTCTGGAATACGT